>NZ_CATQFT010000022.1:0-624 GCF_958267405.1 Neisseria maigaei
GACCGTTTTTCTTTATCCAACAGGCATCGCTGTCTTTACTCGGTGTGGTTTGGCCGCTGACTTGTCCTTCTTCGTCAACTTCTATGGCCTGACGCTGTGTGCTGCCGGCGGTCTGAATAATGGTGGCGTCAACGACGGCGGCGGATGCTTTCTCTATTTTTAGGCCTTTTGCGGTCAGTTGTCGGTTAATCAGTTCCAGCAATTCGGACAGGGTGTCGTCTTGCGCCAGCCAGTTGCGGTAACGGCATAAGGTGCTGTAATCGGGGATGCTTAGTTCGTCAAAGCGGCAAAACAGGTTGAAATCGATGCGGGTGATGAGGCTGTGTTCGAGTTCGGGATCGGAGAGACTGTGCCATTGTCCGAGCAGGACGGCTTTGAACATGGACAGCAGGGGGTAGGCGGGACGGCCGCGGTGGTCTCGGAGGTAACGGGTTCTTTGACGGTTCAGGTACTGTTCGATCGGCTGCCAATCAATCACCTGATCCAACTTCAATAGTGGGAAACGGTCGATGTGTTTGGCAATCATGGCTTGGGCGGTTTGCCGGAAGAAGGTGCTCATGGAAAATCCCCTAAATGTCTTGGTGGAAATTTAGGGGATTTTGGGGAATTTTGCAAAGGTCTCAA
>NZ_CATQFT010000023.1:0-302 GCF_958267405.1 Neisseria maigaei
CTGCTTACAAAAGGCAGCGGCAGCGTGCAAATAAAATGTATGCGCTGCAAAAATATCAATACCTTCAAATAATTAAAAATCATCAGAATGCCACCGAGCATCATATCTACAACCCTAATGAGAGCGTTCGGAATGCCAAAGAACAGGCTGTATGCATGCTCAAAATACAACATGGCGACCACATCGATAGCCGTCAAACAAACATTGAGACCTTTGCAAAATTCCCCAAAATCCCCTAAATTTCCACCAAGACATTTAGGGGATTTTCCATGAGCACCTTCTTCCGGCAAACCGCCCAAGCC
>NZ_CATQFT010000024.1:0-1350 GCF_958267405.1 Neisseria maigaei
CCGCGCCCGTCGGAATACCACAAATGGGATGGAAGCGACTGGGTGCTGACACCTGCCGCTAAAAAGAAAATGCTGCAACAGGCGAAGTCTGAAAAACTGGCCGAAGTCAATCGCGCCGCGCAATCCTATATCGACCGTGCGGCGGGCTTGGATAAAGTGCCAGAATTTGAGGTGGCAACTTGGACAACGCAGGCATTTGAGGCGAAGGCATGGCATGCCGACCAGAATGCTGCAACGCCGACGCTTGACGCCATTGCCGCTTCCCGAGGCGTGCCGCCCGATGCTTTAAGGCAAAAAGCTTATGAAAAAACACTCAAATTCGAACTTTTGACCGCGCATGTTGCAGGCTTGAGGCAGGCGGCGGAAGACAAAATCAACGCCGCGGCCAATCTTGATGAACTGACTGATATATCGCTCGTCATCGAGCTGCAAGCCGAGGCTGAATGATGGCGGAGGTTTATCTGGCACTTTACAAAGGAAAGGCGTGCGGAATACGTGCGAGGTTTGAGGATTGGCTGATACGTACTATAACTCGCAGTCAGTACAGTCACTGCGAAATCGCCGTGCGGCTCCCTACATACTGCGCCTCTTCTTATGCCTGTTATTCCGCCAGTGGGCGCGACGGCGGTGTACGTATGAAAGTGATGCCGCTGCCGTCTGACAAGTGGGATTTGATTCCGCTGCCGCCATCCGCGCACAGTTCGGTCGTCTGCCTATATGCTCAGACACGCGGTTGCCGTTACGACTGGATGGGAGCAGTTGGGACGGTATTCCGTCTGACTCAGAGCAAAAACCGTTGGTTCTGTAGCGAGTTTTGTGCGACGGTAATGGGAATAACCGAAGGTTGGCGGTTCTCGCCCGGGGATTTGGCAGCAATGTTCCGGAGGGAGGCTGTATGACACCCTCTCAATTTTGTCAAACCCAAATCGACGAATGGACGGAAATCAGCCGCCGTGCCTCAGAAACCGGCGATATTGCCCTGTTTGAGCGGGCGGAAAAAGAAATCGCCAATTATCAAATGATCCAGAAACTCTATGCAACTGATGGAAATAACCGCAATAAAGGAGGATAAAAAATATTAAAGTGGGACAGCGACGTACCGGTGCGGGAACACCGGTACGCCAGCCAAGCAGGGTAAGCTGCATTGACTTCAAGGCCGCCTAAGTCTCTAGAGACTTAGGCATTCTATCTAAAATTGGAGTGGGTGCAAATGCAAAACTACCGCGAACTGCGCTGCAAATATTGCGGCAGGCTGCTTACAAAAGGCAGCGGCAGCGTGCAAATAAAATGTATGCGCTGCAAAAATATCAATACCTTCAAATAATTAAAAATCATCAGAATGCCACCGAG
>NZ_CATQFT010000025.1:0-405 GCF_958267405.1 Neisseria maigaei
GACCGTTTTTCTTTATCCAACAGGCATCGCTGTCTTTACTCGGTGTGGTTTGGCCGCTGACTTGTCCTTCTTCGTCAACTTCTATGGCCTGACGCTGTTTGCTGCCGGCGGTCTGAATAATGGTGGCATCAATGACGGCGGCGGATGCTTTCTCTATTTTTAGGCCTTTTTCGGTCAGTTGGCAGTTAATCAGTTTGAGCAATTCGGACAGGGTGTCGTCTTGCGCCGCCGGTTACGGTAGCGGCATAAGGTGCTGTAATCGGGGATGCCCAGTTCGTCAAAACGGCAAAATAGGTTGAAATCGGTGCGGGTGATGAGGTTGTGTTCGAGTTCGGGATCGGAGAGGCTGTGCCATTGTCCGAGCAGGACGGCTTTGAACATGGACAACAGGGGATAGGCGGGACG
>NZ_CATQFT010000026.1:0-229 GCF_958267405.1 Neisseria maigaei
CAAAAAAGACGAATAAATATGAATGGAATGCCGTCTGAAGGTTCAGACGGCATTTTTCCGGTTTGAAAATATAGTGGATTAACAAAAACCAGTACGGCGTTACCTCGCCTTGCCGTACTATTTGTACTGTCTGAGACCTTTGCAAAATTCCCCAAAATCCCCTAAATTCCCACCAAGACATTTAGGGGATTTCTCATGAGCACCTTCTTCCGGCAAACCGCACAAGCCA
>NZ_CATQFT010000027.1:0-315 GCF_958267405.1 Neisseria maigaei
TGAGACCTTTGCAAAATTCCCCAAAATCCCCTAAATTCCCACCAAGACATTTAGGGGATTTCTCATGAGCACCTTCTTCCGGCAAACCGCACAAGCCATGATTGCCAAACACATCGACCACTTCCCGCTATTGAAGTTGGACCGGGTGATTGATTGGCAGCCGATCGAACAATACCTGAACCGTCAAAGAACCCGTTACCTTAGAGACCACCGCGGTCGTCCCGCCTATCCCCTGTTGTCCATGTTCAAAGCCGTCCTGCTCGGACAATGGCACAGCCTCTCCGATCCCGAACTCGAACACAACCTCATCACCCG
>NZ_CATQFT010000028.1:0-246 GCF_958267405.1 Neisseria maigaei
CACCTTCTTCCGGCAAACCGCACAAGCCATGATTGCCAAACACATCGGCCGCTTCCCACTATTGAAGTTGGACCGGGTGATTGATTGGCAGCCGATCGAACAATACCTGAACCGTCAAAGAACCCGTTACCTTAGAGACCACCGCGGCCGTCCCGCCTATCCCCTGTTGTCCATGTTCAAAGCCGTCCTGCTCGGACAATGGCACAGCCTCTCCGATCCCGAACTCGAACACAACCTCATCACCCG
>NZ_CATQFT010000029.1:0-296 GCF_958267405.1 Neisseria maigaei
GGCGGTTGCGGCAGGCTTTGCGCATAATGCCGTCTGACAACTGATGCTCTTTCAGATGTTGCCGGTTTTCCTTACTGTCGTAGCCTTTGTCGGTATAGGCGGTCGTATCTTCGGCAATGCCCTCCAGCAAAGGCGATAGGTGTTTGCACTCATGGGCATTGGCAGGGGTAATGTGCAGTTTCTCGATATAGCCTTCCCCATCGGTACGGGTATGTTGTTTGTAACCGGGTTTGTAGAGACCGTTTTTCTTTATCCAACAGGCATCGCTGTCTTTACTCGGTGTGGTTTGGCCGCTG
>NZ_CATQFT010000030.1:0-329 GCF_958267405.1 Neisseria maigaei
CCTAATTTTACCCAAATACCCCCTTAATCCTCCCCGGATACCTGATAATCAGGCATCCGGGCCGCCTTTTAGGCGGCAGCGGGCGCACTTAGCCTGTTGGCGGCTTTCAAAAGGTTCAAACACATCGCCTTCAGATGGCTTTGCGCGCTCACTTTAATCAGTCCGAAATAGGCTGCCCGAGCATAGCGGAATTTACGGTGCAGCGTACCGAAGCTTTGTTCGACCACATACCGGGTCTTCGACAAATATCGGTTGCGTTTGGTTTGCGCTTCCGTCAGCGGGCGGTTGCGGCAGGCTTTGCGCATAATGCCGTCTGACAACTGATGCTC
>NZ_CATQFT010000031.1:0-1103 GCF_958267405.1 Neisseria maigaei
CGGTCAGTTTTGCTTCGATTTGAGAGGCGTCCCATGCTTTAGATGTGGTGGCCGTACCGAAATGCTGTTGGACGGTTTTGCCGCCGAAGGCATTGTGCTGGAGATAGAAGAACCGTGCGGCACGTTGGATGTCTGTCATGCAATCCGGTGGGGTGCTTTGCAGACGGGAGAAGACTTCACGGCTCGTAAGCGTCCACTCGAACTGTCTGACAAACTCATCAAAATGATGCTGAACGACGCGGTATAGGTTTATAAGCTGTCCGTCGATATCGTTAAGTACCTCTACTTTGGCAGGGTTCGGACGAAGGAAAAAGAGTGCCGCTCCACCTGCAAACAGTTCTACATAACAGGAATGTTCGGGGAACATCGGGAACAGGTGTTTTGCCAGTCGGCGTTTACCGCCCATCCAAGGGACGATAGGTTGTGGTTTGGTATAGTCCATGAGTTACTCCTATATAACGGGTACTCGCGGTACTCTTATCCATATAATGAATCATAATGTGAGGCCTTTGCAAAATTCCTTTTCCTCCCGACAGCCGAAACCCAAACACAGGTTTTCGGCTGTTTTCGCCCCAAATACCTCCTAATTTTACCCAAATATCCCCTTAATCCTCCCCGGATACCTGATAATCAGGCATCCGGGCTGCCTTTTAGGAGGCAGCGGGCGCACTTAGCCTGTTGGCCGCTTTCAACAGGTTCAAACACATCGCCTTCAGATGGCTTTGCGCGCTCACTTTAATCAGTCCGAAATAGGCTGCCCGAGCATAGCGGAACTTACGGTGCAGCGTACCGAAGCTTTGTTCGACCACATAACGGGTCTTCGACAAATACCGGTTGCGTTTGGTTTGCGCCTCCGTCAGCGGACGGTTGCGGCAGGCTTTGCGCATAATACCGTCCAACAACTGATGTTCTTTCAGATGTTGCCGGTTTTCCGCACTGTCATAGCCTTTGTCGGCATAGACGGTCGTACCTTTGGGCAGACCTTCCAACAACGGCGACAGGTGTTTGCACTCATGGGTATTGGCAGGAGTGATGTGCAGTTTCTCGATATAGCCTTCCTCATCGGTACGGGTATGTTGTTTGTAACCGGGTTTGTAGAGACC
>NZ_CATQFT010000032.1:0-241 GCF_958267405.1 Neisseria maigaei
GGTCTCTACAAACCCGGTTACAAACAACATACCCGTACCGATGAGGAAGGCTATATCGAGAAACTGCACATCACTCCTGCCAATACCCATGAGTGCAACCATCTGTCCCCTTTGTTGGAAGGCATTGCCGAAGGCACGACCATCTATACCGACAAAGGCTACGACAGTAAGGAAAACCGGCAACATCTGAAAGAGCATCAGTTGTCAGACGGCATTATGCGCAAAGCCTGCCGCAACCGCC
>NZ_CATQFT010000033.1:0-11156 GCF_958267405.1 Neisseria maigaei
CAAAAAAGACGAATAAATATGAATGGAATGCCGTCTGAAGGTTCAGACGGCATTTTTCCGGTTTGAAAATATAGTGGATTAACAAAAACCAGTACGGCAAGGCGAGGCAACGCCGTACTGGTTTTTGTTAATCTACTATAAATTTAATCCACTATAAAATAGGGCTGTAACCTTCAATCGGAATTTGTTGCCTGCGGGATATACGGTATGAATGTTTGGGATATATGGGACAGGATGGTGGAAATCTATCATAAGTATAAGAAGCCGTGCCTGGTTTTGGCGGTGGATTTTGTGATGGGTATGATATTCATAGAGCCAAATGAGAAGCCGTGCATCGGCAGATGCTATGCGCCTATGTCGGAGCCCCCTGATTTTGCCAACGCTGTTGTTATGATTGTCGCTATGATCTGTATCGTATGGATTGCCGTTTTGTTTATGACTGATTGAAGCGTTGGGCGGAGGCTGTGTGAAACGGTATTGGGCGTTGGGCCGTCTGATTCCAATCAGGCTTGAGGAATGCGAAACGGTGTGCGCTTATGCTGCGGAACGATTTGTTTCGCGGTTTTGCGCCCAAAACGGATGGAAAGGTGTGGGAAGCGGTCTGTCGGAGTAGAATACGCGTTTGCGTTTGAATACAGTAAGAAGAAAAGAGAGAAACTTATGCCGTCTGAACATCAACACACATCATCATTGCTTGATTTCGACCGTACCCATCTGCTCCATCCCTATACTTCCATGACCGATCCGCTTCCCGTTTATCCTGTCAAACGTGCAGAAGGTGTGTTTATCGAATTGGCGGACGGCACGCGGCTGATTGACGGGATGTCGTCTTGGTGGTGTGCGATACACGGCTACAATCATCCTGTTTTGAATCAGGCGGTTGAGGCGCAGATTAAGCAGATGTCGCATGTGATGTTCGGCGGTTTGACGCACAAAGCTGCGGTGGAACTGGGCAAATTATTGGTCGGGATTTTGCCGCAGGGGCTGGACCGTATTTTTTATGCGGATTCAGGTTCGGTTTCGGTGGAAGTTGCGTTGAAGATGGCGGTGCAATACCAGCAGGCGCGGGGTTTGACGGCGAAGCAGAATATTGCGACGGTGCGGCGCGGGTATCACGGCGATACTTGGAACGCGATGTCCGTCTGCGATCCGGAAACGGGGATGCACCATATTTTTGGCAGTGCTCTGCCGCAGCGTTATTTTGTCGATAATCCGAAAAGCCGTTTCGACGATGAATGGGACGGGGCGGATTTGCAGCCTGTCCGTGCCTTGTTTGAAGCGCATCATGCGGATATCGCCGCCTTTATTTTAGAGCCGGTCGTGCAGGGCGCGGGCGGCATGTATTTTTATCATCCGCAGTATCTTCGCGGTTTGCGCGATTTGTGCGATGAATTTGATATCGTGTTGATTTTTGACGAAATCGCCACCGGATTCGGGCGCACGGGCAAGATGTTTGCCTGCGAACACGCGGAGGTCGTACCGGATATTATGTGTATCGGCAAGGGTTTGAGCGGCGGCTATATGACGCTGGCGGCGGCAATCACTTTGCAAAAAGTTACCGAAACGATTTCGCGCGGCGAAGCGGGCGTGTTCATGCACGGGCCGACGTTTATGGCGAACCCGCTGGCGTGTGCCGTTGCCTGCGCTTCGGTCAAACTGCTTTTGTCCCAAGATTGGCAGGCAAATATCTGCCGCATTGAAAGCATCTTAACAGGCCGTCTGAAAGCCGCATGGGACATCCGCGGCGTGAAAGACGTACGCGTTTTGGGTGCCATCGGCGTGATCGAGCTGGAAAAAGGCGTGGATATGGCGCGTTTTCAAGCGGATTGCGTGGCGCAGGGCATTTGGGTGCGCCCGTTCGGCAGGCTGGTGTATCTGATGCCGCCTTACATCATTTCAGACGGCATTTTGACCGAACTTGCCGACAAAACCGTACACATTTTGAAGGAACACAGCAAATGAAAGGCGTTTACTTCGTCAGCGGTATAGATACGGACATCGGCAAAACCGTCACCACCGGTATGTTGGCAAAACAATTGTTGCAGCAGGGTAAAAGCGTGATCACGCAAAAGCCCGTGCAAACCGGTTGCCGAGACATCGCCGACGACATCGCCGTCCACCGCAAAATTATGGGCATCCCGATGCAGGAAGCCGACAAACGGCGGCTGACTATGCCCGAAATCTTCAGCTATCCCGCTTCGCCCCATCTCGCCGCCCGACTGGATGGCAGGGCTTTGGACTTGGACAAAATCCGTACCGCTACGCAGCAACTGGCAGCACGATACGAAATCGTCTTGGTAGAAGGTGCGGGCGGATTGATGGTTCCGCTAACTGAAAACCTGCTAACCATTGATTATATTCAGCAACAGGCTTATCCCGTCATTCTCGTTACCAGCGGGCGGCTCGGCAGCATTAACCACACCCTGCTCAGCTTCGCCGCGCTCAAACAATACGGCATTCGCTTGCACAGCCTCGTGTTTAACCATATTCATGACAGCTCTGACGAATGCGTTGCGCAAGACAGCCTGAACTATCTGCAATGCCGTCTGAAAGACAGTTTCCCTGAGGCCGAATGGTTGGAGTTGGATAAAACAGACGCGGTATAAATATTAGGAAAGATATGGAACACCTATTTGGGAAATGGCTGCCCGACTTGGCTGCCTCCGTTTCAGACGGCATCAGCCTGTCGATGAGCCGGTTATTGAAAGCCCAGTCGCTGACCGCCGCATTGCGCGCCTTGCCGCATACATTTTCGGTGGAACTGCTGAAGCTGGGCGAATTGGAGACGGAATGCGGAGGGAGGCTGGTGCGCGAAGTTTTGTTGAAGCTGGACGGTATCCCTGTTGTCGCGGCAAGGAGCGAGTGCCGGATAGGTTCGGCGTTTTGGCAAGATATCTTGGATTGCGGCACGCGCCCTTTGGGCGAACGCCTGTTTCAAGCCGATTTGGAAGGGGCGCGTTCGGCATTTGAGTTTGCCGTTTCCGGCGAAGGATGCGGACGGTACTTTGCCGCGCGGCGTTCTCGGTTTTCCCATCAAGGCGAGGAAATGCTGCTGACCGAGTATTTTCTGCCCGAACTGAAACGCTTTATCGGATAAAATACCGTTTTTTCAAGCTGTGCGGCAATATGAATCCTAAATCCCCTTTATTTTTACGCCTGTCCGACCGTTTGGATGTGTACCTGCGCCTGATGCGGGCGGACAAGCCCATCGGGACGCTGCTGCTGCTGTGGCCGACCTATTGGGCGTTGTGGCTGGCTTCAGACGGCATTCCCGATTTGGCGGTATTGGCGGCGTTTACGATCGGCACGTTTTTAATGCGGAGTGCCGGCTGCGTCATCAACGATTTTGCCGACCGCGATTTTGACGGGGCTGTCGAGCGTACCAAAAACCGTCCGTTCGCACAGGGCAGGGTCAAGAAAAAAGAAGCGCTGCTGCTGACGGCATTTTTGTGCCTGCTTGCCGCATTGTGCCTGATTCCGCTGAATCATCTGACTTGGCTGATGAGCCTGCCTGCCCTGTTCCTTGCGCTGACTTACCCGTTTACCAAACGCTTTTTCCCGATTCCACAATTTTATCTGGGACTTGCCTTTTCCTTCGGCATCCCGATGGCGTTTGCCGCCGTTGCCGGAAATGTGCTGCCTCAAGCGTGGATACTCTTTGCTGCCAATGTGTTATGGACTCTGGCGTATGACACGGTTTATGCAATGGCGGACAAAGAAGACGATTTGAAAATCGGCATCAAAACCTCCGCCATCACGTTCGGGCGTTACGACATCGCCGCCGTTATGCTGTGTCATGGCGGCTTTACCCTGCTGATGGCAGTATTGGGTGCGGTTATCGGTGCGGCATGGGCATATTGGACGGCAATCCCCATCGTCCTGCTGCTGCAATACCGCCAATATGCCGCCATCAAAAGCCGCGTCCGGCAAATCTGTTTTGAAACGTTTTTGGCAAACAACAGAATCGGTTGGGTGTGGTTTACCGCTATTTTTGCCCATACGTTTTTCGCGAAATAAGGCAGGGCAATGCCGTCTGAAGAGCCGTAAACTGCTTTGGGCGGTATTTCTATCTGTGCCGAAAAGCGTTAAAATATGTTTTTAAAACGCTGTGTTATGTCAGCCCGTACCGTATGCGGGATTGAGATTTGCCCCGGCAGTCGGTACAATCTTTCTGTTTTGCGATGTCTGAAAAGAGAAGCTTATGAGCCTTATCGGCGAAATTTTGCCTTTGTCCCATATCGTTTTGGATATGGAGGTGGGCAGTAAAAAAAGGCTGTTTGAGGAAGCGGGCCTGCTTTTGGAACGCGAGGCATCATTGCCTCATGCTGATGTTTTCGAATGTCTTTTTGCCCGTGAAAAACTCGGTTCGACCGGTTTGGGGCAGGGTGTCGCCATCCCGCACGGCCGCCACGCGAGCGTGAAGCAGGCGACGGGCGCGTTTATCCGCACGCGCGAACCCGTCGTATTCGACGCGCCCGACGGCAAGCCGGTTTCACTGGTTTTTATCTTGCTGGTGCCGGAAAACGCAACGGGCGAGCATTTGGAGGTCTTGTCCAAACTGGCCGGCAAGTTTTCCCAAAAAAGCATCCGCGAATCGCTGATGACCGTTTCTTCTGCGGAAGAAGCCCGCGCCATCCTGACCGAAGAATAAAATATGCCCAGTATCTCCGTCCGCCGGCTGTTTGACGACAACCAATACAAGTTGCAACTTGCCTGGGCCGCCGGCAATTCGGGTGCGGACAACCGTATCGGCGTAGAGGCGGACAAGCCCGTCCTCGCCTTGGTCGGACACCTGAATTTTATCCACCCCAACCAAATCCAAGTGGTCGGTTTGGCGGAGTCGGAATATCTGAACCGCCTCGAATCGGGTGAAATCGGTTACAAATTCGGCGACCTATTTGATATTTCCATGTCTTTGGTCATTGTGGCAAACGGCTTGCCGGTTTCCCCGGGTCTGCGCGACTACTGCCACAAAAACGATATTCCACTGCTGACTTCCAAACTCGAAAGCCCCTATCTGATGGACGTGTTGCGGATTTACCTGCAACGCACCTTGGCGGCATCGTCCGTCAAACACGGCGTATTTCTCGATGTGTTTGAAATCGGCGTGCTGATTACCGGACATTCCGGTTTGGGTAAGAGCGAATTGGCATTGGAACTGATTTCGCGCGGCCACAGCCTGATTGCCGACGATGCGGTTGAGTTATTCCGTATCGGACCGGAAACGCTGGAAGGTCGCTGTCCACCTATGCTACGTGATTTTTTGGAGGTTCGCGGCTTGGGGATACTCAATATCCGCCATATTTTCGGCGAAACCTCTATCCGGCCGAAAAAAGTGTTGCAACTCATCATCAACCTGGTTGCCGCAGACGATGAGTACATGAAACAGCTCGACCGGTTGAGCATACGTACGGAAACAGAATCCATCCTCAACGTCAACGTCCGTTCGGTAACGCTGCCCGTCGCCGTCGGACGCAACCTTGCCGTTTTGGTTGAGGCGGCGGTACGCAATTACATTTTGCAGTTGCGCGGCAAAGACAGTACGCGCGAATTTTTGGAACGCCATCAGACGCAACTTAAAGAAAACGAACAGAATCATGAAAATCGTCCTGATTAGCGGGCTTTCCGGCTCGGGCAAATCCGTTGCACTGCGCCAAATGGAAGATTTAGGCTATTTTTGCGTGGACAACCTGCCTTTGGAAATGCTGCCGTCGCTGGTGTCGTACCATATCGAACGTGCGGACGAAACCGAATTAGCGGTCAGTGTCGATGTGCGTTCCGGCATAGACATTGCCCAAGCGCGCGAGCAGATTGCCTATCTGCGCGGACTGGGGCACAGGGTGGAAGTTTTATTTGTCGAGGCGGAAGAGGCCGTGCTGGTCCGCCGGTTTTCCGAAACCAGGCGCGGACATCCGCTGGCCGGTCAGGACATGACGCTGTTGGAAAGCCTGAAAAAAGAGCGCGAATGGCTGTTCCCGCTTAAGGAAATCGCCTACTGTATCGACACTTCCAAGATGAATGCCCAACAGCTCCGCCATACAGTCCGGCAGTGGCTGAAGGTTGAGCGTACCGGACTGCTGGTGGTTTTGGAGTCCTTCGGGTTCAAATACGGTGTGCCGAACAACGCGGATTTTATGTTCGATATGCGCAGCCTGCCCAACCCGTATTACGATCCCGAGTTGAGGCCTTACACCGGTATGGACAAGCCTGTTTGGGATTATTTGGACGGGCAGCCGCTTGTGCAGGAAATGGTTGACGACATCGAAAGGTTTGTTACGCGTTGGCTGCCTCATTTGGAGGACGAAAGCCGCAGTTATGTTACCGTCGCCATCGGCTGTACCGGCGGGCAGCACCGTTCGGTCTATATTGTCGAAAAACTCGCCCGAAGGTTGAAAGGGCGTTACGAATTGCTGATACGGCACAGGCAGGCACAAAACCTGTCGGGCCGCTAATCCCGTCAAACCATTATGCCGTCTGAAACCCCGTCCTCCGTTTCAGACGGCATTTCAAATATTGAGAAGAAAGAACAGACATGGCAATCCAATGGTTTCCCGGCCATATGAACAAGGCGAAAAAAGCCATCGCCGAGCGTGCAAAAAGCGTTGATATGGTGATTGAAATGCTGGACGCGCGTATGCCAGCCTCCAGCGAAAACCCACTGCTTGCCCAGCTTTCCAAAGGCAAACCCAAACTCAAAATTTTAAATAAGCAAGACCTTGCCGACCCCGAACGCACAAAAGTCTGGCTTGACCACTACAACAGCCGCCCCGACACCCGCGCCATTGCCCTCGATTCCTCCGAAACCGGCGCGCACGGCAAAATCACCCAAGCCTGCCGCGCGATGATTCCCCACCGGCAAGGCATAGACAAACCCCTGCGCGTTTTGATTTGCGGCATTCCCAACGTCGGCAAATCCACCCTCATCAATGGAATGATAGGCAAAAAATCCGCCAAAACCGGCAACGAACCCGGCATCACCAAAGCCGAACAACGCCTTTTCCTCGCCGACGACTTCTGGCTGTACGACACCCCCGGAATGCTGTGGCCGAAAATCATCGTCGAAGAAAGCGGCTACAACCTCGCCGCCGGCGGCGCGGTCGGACGCAACGCATTGGACGAAGAAGAAGTCGCCCTCGAACTTTTAGACTACCTCCGCCGCCACTACCTTCCTATGTTGCAAGAACGCTACCAAGCCGACAAAAACCCCGGCAGCCACTGGGACGACAACGCTTGGCTCGAATGGATAGCCAAAAAACGCGGCGCAGTCCTCAGCGGCGGACGGGTCAATTACCAAAAAGCCGCCGAAAACATCCTCACCGACTTCCGCGAAGGCAAAATCGGCAGAATCACCCTCGAAACGCCGAACCAATGGGAAACTTGGCTTAAAAAAGCACGTCAGAAAGAAGCCGAACTAAAAGCCATTCGCGAAGCCAGAAAAGCAGAGCGTAAAGGGCAGAAGCCTGCGGAAGCATAAAGAATGCCGTCTGAAAAATATTTTTCAGGCAGCTTCTCTCCATTCCAACCGATTTCAGACGGCATATCCAAACCCATGCCGTTTCAGCACGGATACCCGTATGACCGACAAAATTTCTCCCGACGCGCTGATTGAAGCCGCGCTTCTGACCCAAACCGAACCCCTGAACGAAAAATCCATGCGCGAACTGTGTGTGCCGCCGCTGTCGCAAGACAAACTGATTGATGTGTTGGCGCAGTTGAAAACGCGTTGGCAGGATAGGGCGTTGCAACTGGTGCATACGCAAGAGGGCTGGCGTTTTCAGGTTGTTCAGACGGCATTCGAGCGGCTGGGCAGCCTTCAGGAACAGCGTGCGCCGCGCTATTCCCGCGCCGTGATGGAAACACTGGCGATTATCGCCTACCAGCAGCCTGTAACGCGCGGCGACATCGAAGGCATACGCGGCGTGGCGGTGTCGCAGAACGTGATGCAGACCTTGCAGGATCGGGGGTGGATTGAAGTCATCGGACATCGGGACACATTGGGAAAACCCGCATTGTGGGCAACAACGGCAACGTTTCTCAGCGATTTGCGCTTGGACGGTTTGGAAGAACTGCCACCGCTGACCGAACTGGGCGAACTGGTTTTGCCCGATTTGATAGAAATGCCGCCAGCGGATGAAGAAGAGCCGGAAACCGTACCGTCCGATACCCTGCCCAACTGAAATTCCAAATGCCGTCTGAAACGCACATTGCTTCAGACGGCATTGCAACAAATAAGCAGATAAAAACAAGCACTAAGAAAAATTAAGGAAAAACTTATTTTTAATTTATAAAATCTTAGTTATAATTCGAATATCTAAAGTTGATATTGCTTTTATCGGTAGAATTGCTAAGGAATCCTCACAATGCTTCTAACACTTTCTTTGCGTGATTTTGTCATTGTCGAAAATCTGAATCTGGATTTTCAAAGCGGTTTTACCGTTTTGACCGGCGAAACAGGTGCGGGCAAATCGATTACGCTGGACGCAATCGGGCTTTTGTTGGGCGACAAGGCCGATTACAGCCAAGTCCGCAGCGGTGCAAAAGAAGCCCAATTGTCGGCGTTGTTCGATATTTCCCATTTACCTGTTTTAAAAGCAGAATTGTATGAACAGGGGCTTTTAAACGACGGAGAAGAAGAACTCAGTATCCGCCGCATCATCGATGCCAAAGGCAAAAGCCGCAGCTTTATCAACAATCAGGCGGCTACCTTGGCGCAGCTTAAAGCCGTCGGCGGGCAGCTTATCGACATCCACGGGCAAAACGCCCATCATTCGCTTAATCAGGAAGCCGCCCAGCGCGAATTGTTGGACGCATTTGCGGACAGCAGGGCTCAGGCGGAAACCGTCAGGCAGCTTTATCAAAACTGGACCAATGCGAAAAAAGCCCTCCAAGAGGCGCAGGAACACGCCGATGCCGTCATTATCGAACGGGAGCGTCTGGAATGGCAGTTTAACGAACTGAATCAGTTGGACATTAAACAAGGCGAATGGGAAACCCTCAGCCAAAGCCACGACAGCCTTGCCCATTCTGCCGAGCTGTTGCAGGCCGCCGAAGAAGTCGGAAGCAAGATTGACGGCGACAACGGCATCCAACGCCATATCTATCAATGTCAAAAGCTATTGGCCAATCTGCAAAACATCGAGCCGCGCTTTGCCGAGAGCCTGAATATGTTGGCAAGCATCGAGGCCGAATTGGGCGAAATCAGTGCCAATATGCGCGATGTGGCAGGACGCAGCGACATCAACCCCAATGAATTGGCGGCACAGGAACAGCGTATGGGCGAACTGATGGGCATGGCGCGGAAATACCGTATCGAGCCCGAAGAGTTGCCTGCCAAGTTGGCAGAAATCGAAGAACGCCTGCAAAGCCTTCAAGCTGCCGCCGATTTGGAAGCATTGACGCAAACCGTTGCCCGCAACCTTGCCGAATATCAGGAAGCCGCCCACATCCTTTCCGCCATGCGGCATCAGGCTGCCGGCAGGCTTGGCGAAGAGACAACGGAAAATATGCAGCATCTCGCTATGAAAGGCGCACGTTTCGACATCGTTCTGCTGCCGTCTTCCCCGACGGCACACGGTTTGGAGCAGGTACAGTTTAAAGTTGCCGCCAACAAAGGCAATCCGCCCCGCCCGCTAAACAAAGTCGCCTCCGGCGGTGAATTGGCGCGTATCAGCCTTGCCTTGCAGGTTGTTGCCAGCCAATATACCCAAGTTCCCACCCTGATTTTTGATGAGGTCGATACCGGTATTGGAGGGGGAGTAGCCGAAATGGTCGGCAAAGCCTTGCGTGCGTTGGGCAGAAAACATCAGGTGCTTGCCGTTACCCATCTTCCGCAAGTCGCATCCTGTGGCGAAAACCACTGGCGGGTGCGCAAGCACAGCGAGGGAGAGCAAACCGTCAGCGAAATCAGTATATTGGATGAAATCCAACGGATCGAAGAGGTTGCCCGTATGTTGGGCGGGGAAATCATTACCGATACGACGCGGCAACATGCGGCAGAATTGCTGCAACTTGCGTCGAAAAATAGTTTATTTTAAAATCAATCAGTTATAAAATAACTGAAAATAAAAGTCTAAAATAATAGACAGAACTCAGATAAATCCGTATTATCACGCTTTCTTAATCACTTGAACAAGTGATTGTGCTGCACCCGTAGCTCAGTTGGATAGAGTATCTGGCTACGAACCAGAGGGTCGGGCGTTCGAATCGCTCCGGGTGCGCCAACAAGAATACACAATATGCGCCCATCGTCTAGCGGTTAGGACATCGCCCTTTCACGGCGGTAACCGGGGTTCGATTCCCCGTGGGCGTGCCAATTCAAAATGCCTCCGATTATATCGGAGGCATTTTCAATTTCCGTTTTTATATACGGATATATTCCTTCGAAGTATATATTCTATTTTATCAATTGATTACCTATTATCGTTGGGTTTTGGCATTATAGTATGTTAAATGTATTGGCATAGATACTGAAATGAAAGTAGGTCTATGGTTGGGCATTCAATATGCCTGTCAGTTGAGGAGCAGATATTACTGGTAAAGTCTGCAATTTAAAAAGGATTCTAGCAACAAAGAAAGTTAAAAACATAAACACAAACTTAAATGACAAAGACAAAGCCATGGATACCGCAATCAGGTTTCAGAAAAGGATGAGGATTCCGAAATTTTTCTTTTTAATTTTCGGAATCACAATAGTTTTGACCTTTATCCAAGACGTGATAACGGGTTCTAACTTTCTGCAAACAACGATTATGCAAATAATATTTGCGATATATTTAGGCTTTGGAGGTATCATAACTTTAGGGGCTGTCCTAGATAACTAGGGAAATTCAAATTAAGTTAGAATTATCCCTATGAGAAAAAGTCGTCTAAGCCAGTATAAACAAAATAAACTCATTGGGCTATTTGTCGCAGGTGTAACTGCAAGAACAGCAGCAGAGTTAGTAGGCGTTAATAAAAATACCGCAGCCTATTATTTTCATCGTTTACGATTGCTTATTTATCAAAACAGTCCGCATTTAGAAGAGACCTTTGCAAAATTCCTTTTCCCCCAACAACCGGAACCCAAACACAGGTTTTCGGCTGTTTTCGCCCCAAATACCTCCTAATTTTACCCAAATACCCCCTTAATCCTCCCCGGATACCTGATAATCAGGCAT
>NZ_CATQFT010000034.1:0-361 GCF_958267405.1 Neisseria maigaei
TATTTTCACAATATTATATTTAATATTATTATCGATAGCTTCCTTAAAAATTAGTATACTATTTTCAATTATCTTCTTCTCTAATTCAAACTCAAATAAATCGTTGCAATCGTATTCATAGCTATAATTTGAAAATGTATTTTCACGTAATTTCCATAAAAATGAAACACGATTTTTATTATTAAAATAATACATTTGATAATCATCAAATGAATCCCCAAGCCCTACAATATATTCACTAGTGGTCTCATCATTGATTAGATAATAAAATTTCCTATTGGTATTGGAATTAATAATATCTTCCGGTAATCTAATTTGATTCGATAAACATCGCTCAAGGCGGGCTATAAATACGGGAATA
>NZ_CATQFT010000035.1:0-164693 GCF_958267405.1 Neisseria maigaei
ACAACCCCCCCCCCCCCCCCCCGGAATTTCATTTCCGGAAAACCAAAAAAGAATGCGCCGTACTCGGCACGCTTTCCCGTTTGGACACCGTCCGCGCCGTGCATCTGATGTTGGATATTTTGAAGAAAATGGTTGACCGCGGTATGCCCGTCCGCCTCAACATAGCGGGCATAGGAGAAGAAATGGACAATTTGAAAGCGCAGGCGGAACGTTTGGGCATAGACGACAAAATTACCTTCCTCGGCGGCGTGCGCGATTTGACCGCCTACTTCAAAGACGTGGATATTTTGGTGAACACGCCGCATTGCGTGGGCGACCACGGCGCAGGTGTGGGCAACAACATCTTGGAAGCCGGACTTTACGACACGCCCGTCGTTACCTACGATATGGCGGGCATTTCCGAAATGGTCGTCAACGGGGAAACGGGTTACTGCATCCCCTTCGGCGACGAAGAAGCCTTTATCGCCGCCATAGACACGCTCGTCAGACAACCGGAGTTGCGCGAAGCAATGGGCAAAAGGCTGCACGCACACGTCGCCGCACTCTGTTCCGACGACGAAATCTACCGTACCACCATGGCCGCCTATACCATGTAATGCCGTCTGAAAGCCGCCGATGAACATCACCATAGTCGCCCCCTACTGCTCGCTGCCGTCCGAACCGTATTTCAACCGCTTTTGGTATCTGGCAGAACTGTTGTCGCAATCGCACGACGTGTTGCTGATTACCAGCCGTTTCCGCCACTACGACAAATCCTTCAGACGGCCCGAAGATGCCGAGGCCGCCTCGCAAGGCCGTCTGAAAGTCATGCTGTTGGAAGAAAGCGGCTACGGCAAAAACGTGTCTTTAGAACGTGTTGCCAGCCATTACCGCTTCGTCAAAAATTTTGAGCAATGGCTGAAAAACTGCCGGCCGGGCGAACAAGACATCGTCTATTCCGCCTATCCGCTGATTGCCACCAACCTGCTGTTGGGCAAACACAAAGCGCGTTTGGGCTACAAACTGATTGTCGATGTACAGGACGTATGGCCGGAGTCTTTCTCCTCGGTCGTACCGTTTTTGAAAAAAGTACCGCACAAGCTGCTGCCCTTTGCTTCACGCGCCAACCGTGCCTACCGCTGCGCCGACGCGCTGGTTGCCGTATCGCAGACTTATCTCGACCGCGCCAAAGAAGCCAATCCGAACGTACCCGGCGAAGCCGTCTATATCGGTACGGATTTTGCCGCCATCGCCCCCCCCCCCGCGATTCCGCTCCAAAACCGTCCGCCTTTTCTACTTGGGCACGCTCAGTTACAGCTATGACGTGGAAACCGTGTGCAAAGGTGTTCGGAAACTTTTAGACGACGGCGAAAACGTCGAATTGCACATTATGGGCGGAGGACCCGATTTGGAGAAACTCAAACAATATGAAAATCGCGCCATCAAGTTTTACGGTTATTTACCCTATTCTGAAATGATGTCGATTGCCAAAGGCTGCGACATTGCCGTCAACGCCATCCATAGCCACGCCATGCAGTCGGTTACCAACAAACTCTCCGACTATATGGCTTTGCAAAAACCGATTCTGAACAGCCAGACCAATGCCGAAGTCCTTAGCCTCTTGAACCTGCTGCCGCACGAAAACTACCGTTCCGGCGACGTGGACAGCTTCGTTCAAGCCGCCAAAGATATTTTGAAACGCAAAAACGACCCCGTTCAGTCCGATGAAATCGTCCGCCGCTTCAGGCGCGACATTTCCTATCGGAAAATCGTCAACCTGATTGAAAGATTGGCAAATGAGTAAAGCCGTCAAACGCCTGTTCGACATCATCGCATCCGCATCGGGGCTGATTGTCCTCTCACCCGTTTTCCTGATTTTGGCGTACCTCATCCGCAAGAATCTGGGTTCGCCCGTCTTCTTCATTCAAGAACGCCCCGGAAAGGACGGAAAACCTTTTAAAATGGTCAAATTCCGTTCCATGCGCGACGCGCTTGATTCAGACGGCATTCCGCTGCCCGACGGAGAACGCCTGACACCCTTCGGCAAAAAACTGCGTGCCGCCAGTTTGGACGAACTGCCTGAATTATGGAATGTCTTAAAAGGCGAGATGAGCCTGGTCGGCCCCCGCCCACTGCTGATGCAATATCTGCCGCTGTACGACAACTTCCAAAACCGCCGCCACGAAATGAAACCGGGCATTACCGGCTGGGCGCAGGTCAACGGACGCAACGCGCTTTCGTGGGACGAAAAGTTCGCCTGCGATGTTTGGTACACCGACAACTTCAGCTTTTGGCTGGATATGAAAATCCTGTTTCTGACAATTAAAAAAGTCTTGATTAAAGAAGGCATTTCGGCGGAAGGGGAAGCCACGATGCCCCCTTTCACGGGGAATCGCAAACTTGCCGTTATCGGCGCGGGCGGACACGGCAAAGTCGTTGCCGAGCTTGCCGCCGCACTCGGCACATACGGCGAAATCGTTTTTCTGGACGACCGCGCACAAGGCAGCGTCAACGGCTTTTCCGTCATCGGCACGACGCTGCTGCTCGAAAACAGTTTATCGCCCGAACAATACGACGTCGCCGTCGCCGTCGGCAACAACCGTATCCGCCGCCAAATCGCCGGACGCGCCGCCGCGCTCGGCTTCGCCCTGCCCGTTCTGATTCATCCCGACGCAACCGTCTCGCCTTCTGCAACAGTCGGACAAGGCAGCGTCGTTATGGCGAAAGCCGTCGTACAAGCCGGCAGCGTATTGAAAGACGGCGTGATTGTGAACACCGCCGCCACCGTCGATCACGACTGCCTGCTTGATGCTTTCGTCCACATCAGCCCGGGCGCGCACCTGTCGGGCAACACGCGTATCGGCGAAGAAAGCTGGATAGGCACGGGCGCGTGCAGCCGCCAGCAGATCCGTATCGGCAGCCGCGCAACCATTGGAGCGGGCGCAGTCGTCGTGCGCGACGTTTCAGACGGCATGACCGTCGCGGGCAACCCGGCAAAGCCCCTTACGGGCAAAAACCCCAAGACCGGGACGGCATAAGCGATTAAAATAAACCTCCGTACAAACCGATTTTGACAACACCTGCGGCGCGCGCCCGATTCTTCGGAACACGCCCCCTTCAGACGGCATATTGTCAGAAATGCCGTCTGAACACGACGGACTAAACACCATGCTGAACACCTCCCTTTCCCCGTGGCCCTGCTTCACCCAAGAAGAAGCCGATGCCGTTTCCAAAGTCCTGCTGTCCAACAAAGTCAACTACTGGACGGGCAGCGAATGCCGCGAATTTGAAAAAGAATTTGCCGCTTTCACCGGCACGCGGTACGCCGTCGCCCTTTCCAACGGCACGCTGGCACTCGATGTCGCGCTCAAAGCAATGGGTATAGGCGCGGGCGACGATGTGGTTGTTACCTCGCGCACCTTCCTTGCCTCCGCGTCCTGCATTGTGAACGCGGGCGCAAACCCCGTGTTTGCCGATGTGGATTTGAACAGCCAAAACATCAGCGCGGAAACCGTCAAAGCCGTGCTGACCCCGAATACCAAAGCGGTTATCGTGGTTCACCTTGCCGGTATGCCCGCCGAAATGGACGGCATCATGGACTTGGCAAAAGAACATGATTTGTGGGTGATCGAAGACTGCGCCCAAGCACACGGCGCAAAATACAAAGGCAAATCCGTCGGCTCTATCGGACACGTCGGCGCGTGGTCGTTCTGCCAAGACAAAATCATGACCACCGGCGGCGAAGGCGGTATGGTTACGACCAACGACAAAACCCTGTGGGAAAAAATGTGGTCGTACAAAGACCACGGCAAAAGCTACGATGCCGTGTACCACCGCCAACACGCGCCCGGTTTCCGCTGGCTGCACGAAAGTTTCGGCACCAACTGGCGCATGATGGAAATGCAGGCTGCAATCGGGCGTATCCAACTCAAACGCCTGCCCGAATGGACGGCGCGCCGCCAAGAAAACGCCGCCGCGCTTGCCGAAAGCCTGGGCAAATTCAGCAGCATCCGTTTGGTTGAAGTCGCCGACTACATCGGACACGCGCAATACAAGTTCTACGCCTTCGTCAAACCCGAACACCTCAAAGAAGGCTGGACGCGCGACCGCATTGTGAACGAACTGAACGCGCGCAACGTCCCCTGCTATCAGGGAAGCTGCTCCGAAGTGTATTTGGAAAAAGCCTTCGACAACACGCCTTGGCGGCCGAAAGAGCGGCTGAAAAACGCTGTCCAACTGGGCGACACCGCCCTGATGTTCTTGGTGCACCCGACGCTGACCGGCGAGGAAATCGCGTTCTGCAAAAAACACATCGAAGCCGTATTGACCGAAGCCGCACGATAACCCTTCAGACGGCATACGCCGTCTGAAAACACATACCGCCCACGATATGAATCTGGAAACCCTGATCGCCCTGCCGCGCAACATCAAGAAAACCTGTTTCCTCATACACGATTTTCTGATGATTTTCATTGCATTCTGGTTCACCCAAAGCCTGAAGGCCGACTATTCCGAAGAATGGTTCGACCCCGCCAACTGGCAGTCTTTCCTATTGACCGCGCTTTTGACCGCCTGCCTGTTCTTCAGAATGGGGCTTTACCGCGCCGTCACACGCTTCATCAGCTTCCGTATCCTCTCCACCGCGCTGGCAGGCAGCCTCGCCTCCGCCGTACTGTTTTTCCTCAATACGCTGATATTTGAAGAACGGCTGCGGCTCGCCCTGCCCGTCGTCTATTTCCTGCTGCTGTTTGTTTCCGTGACCGGCTCGCGTATGGTTTTGCGCGGGCTGTTGTCCGAACACCCCAAAAAACAGATGACCCCCGTCATTATTTACGGCGCGGGGCAGGCGGGCAGGCAGCTTCTCGAGGCAGTCAAACAAATGCGCGAATATTCCGCCGCCGCCTTTGTGGACGACGACCCCAAACTGTGGCGCACCGTCATCTGCGGCCTTGCCGTTTACCGCCCCGACGACATCGCCGCCCTCATCGGACGCTGCGGCGTGGAAAAAATCCTGCTTGCCATTCCCAGCGCGACTCAGGAACAACGCCGCCGAATCATCAGCAAACTGGAAGCCTATCCGTGCGAAGTGTTGACCATTCCCGGAATGAAAGACCTGATGGACGGCAAAATCAGCATCGGCACGCTCAAAAAAATCTCCGTGTCCGACCTGCTCGGGCGCGATTCCGTCACGCCCGACGACCGCCTGATGGGTGCCGACATCGAAGGCAAAACCGTCATGGTAACCGGTGCGGGCGGCTCCATCGGTTCGGAACTCTGCCGCCAGATTATCCGCCGCCGCCCCGAAAAGCTGCTGCTGTTCGAGTTATCCGAATTCGCCCTGTACACCGTCGAAAAAGAATTGCGCGAAACCTGCGCCCGAAACGGCATCGCCGCCGAAATCCTGCCCTTTCTCGGCTCGGTGCAAAACCGCACCCTGCTCGAACATGTCATGACCGCCTTTTCCGTTGCAACCGTCTATCACGCCGCTGCCTACAAACACGTCCCCATGGTCGAATTCAACACCGTCGAAGGCATACGCAACAACATCTTCGGCACACTCGAATGCGCGCTTGCCGCCACGGCATCGGGCGTAAGAACCTTCGTCCTCATCTCCACCGACAAAGCCGTCCGCCCCACCAACACCATGGGTGCCAGCAAACGCATGGCGGAACTCTGCCTTCAGGCACTCGCCGCCGAACCCGGACAGAAAACCCGCTTCAGTATGGTACGTTTCGGCAATGTTTTAGGTTCGTCCGGCTCCGTTGTCCCGCTGTTTGAAAAACAGATTGCCGAAGGCGGCCCGATTACCCTGACCCACCCCGACATCACACGTTATTTCATGACCATACCCGAAGCCGCCCAACTCGTCATACAGGCGGGCGCGATGGGTACGGGCGGCGACGTATTTGTCCTCGACATGGGCGAATCCGTCAAAATCATCGACCTTGCCCGCCAAATGATTACCCTAAGCGGCCTCAAACCCAAAACACCCGAACAACCCGACGGCGACATCGAAATCCTCATTACCGGGCTGCGTCCCGGAGAAAAACTCTACGAAGAGCTGCTCATCGGCGACAACGTCCGCAAAACCGGCCATCCGCGCATCATGACCGCCAACGAGACCATGCTGCCGTGGCGCGAACTCTCCGCCCTGCTCGACCGCATCCGCACCGACTGCGACCGTTACGACCAACAGGCAATCCGCGACCTGCTCGTCAACGCCCCGACCGGCTTTGCCCCGAGCGACGGTATCTGCGACCTGCTTTGGGTACGAGAAACACACAGAAAAAATGCCGTCTGAACCTTCAGACGGCATAACGTACAAACCAACCTACCTTACACACACGGAGTTTGACATGCAGTTTTCAGTATTCGGCGAAAAATTCACGCAACACAGCGGCATCCTCCAACTGATGGACGACCTCGGCGACGCGCTCAAAAGCGACAAGCCCGTCAATATGCTCGGCGGCGGCAATCCGGCGCGCATTCCGGAAATCGATCGGGCGTTTGCCGACATATTCTCCAAACTGGCGGCGGAACACGCCGTCGAAAACATCGGCAACTACTCCAACCCCCAAGGCGATGCCGCGCTGATTGACGCGCTGACCGCCTTCCTCAACCGCGAATACGGCTGGAACCTGACCGCCGACAATATCGCGCTGACCAACGGTTCGCAAAACGCGTTTTTCTATTTGTTCAACCTCTTCGGCGGCAAATTCAAGCTTTCAGACGGCACATCCGCAGAAAAAGCCATTTTGTTGCCGCTCGCGCCCGAATACATCGGCTATGCCGACGTGCATGTCGAAGGGCGGCACTTCGTTTCCGTCAAACCGAAAATCGAAAACGTCGAACACGAAGGCGAAGCAGGCTTTTTCAAATACCGCGTGGACTTTGACGCACTGGAAAACCTGCCCGAACTCAAAGCGGGCAAAATCGGCGCGATTTGCTGTTCGCGCCCGACCAACCCGACCGGCAATGTGTTGACTGACGGCGAAATGGCGCGTTTGGACGCTCTGGCACGGGAACACGGCATTCCGCTGATTATCGACAACGCCTACGGAATGCCGTTCCCCAACATCATTGACAGCGACGTAACGCTGAATTGGCACGAAAACATCATCCTCTGCTTCAGCCTTTCCAAAGTCGGCCTGCCGGGCGTTCGCACCGGCATCATCGTCGCCGCTCCCGAAGTCGTCAAAGCCGTCAGCAGCCTGAACGCGATTGTGAACCTCGCCCCCACGCGCTTCGGCGCGGCCATCGCAACGCCGCTGCTGGAAAGCGGCGAGATGAAACGGCTTGCCGACCAAGTCATCCGGCCGTTTTACCGCAATCAAGCGCAAACCGCCGTCTCGCTGCTCAAGCGGGAGCTGGGCGCGTACCCGATGAAAATCCACAAACCCGAAGGCGCGATTTTCCTGTGGCTCTGGTTTGAAAACCTGCCCGTTTCTTCGCAAACCCTGTACGAAATGCTCAAAGCCGAAGGCACGCTGATTATTCCGGGCGAGCATTTCTTCGTCGGCATCGACACGCAAGACTACCCGCACGCGGGCGAGTGCATCCGCATGAGCATCGCGCAGGACGCTCAAACGCTGGAAAAAGGCATTGCCGCCATCGGCAAAACTGTCCGAAAACTGTACGACAACGTTTAAAACGCAAAAAAAATGCCGTCTGAAAGGTTTTCAGACGGCATTTTTATCTGCATTCAATGTCGGGAAAAATGCGCCCACACCGGTTTGCAGTTTTCCGGCAGCTCGGGACACGCGCCGAGGATGCCGCCGCTGAAGTCGTTTAAACGGTGGAAGTCGCTGCCCGCGCTGGCGAGCATACCGAAGCGTTCTGCCAAAAGCGCGTAGTTGAGGCGGTCGTTTTTGCAGCAGTTGCCGCTGTGGACTTCGATGCCTGCGCCGCCGAGGTTTTTAAATTCTTCAAACAGATTGCGCTTGGCGGTGGCGGACAAATCGTAGCGCATGGGGTGGGCGATGACTGCCATGCCGCCCGCGCCGTTGACGGCGGAGACGCAGTCTTCCAGCGTCGCCCATTCGTGTCGGACGGCGCAGGATTTACCGTCGCCCAAGTATTTGGTGAACGCCTGCTGCTTGTTTTTGACATGTCCGTTTTTGATGAGGAACTCGGCGACGTGGGTGCGGCTGACCATTTCTTTGTTTGCCGCCAGTGCCAGCGCGCCGTCGTATGCGCCGCCGATGCCTTTCTTTTCGAGCTTGGCGGCAATGGCTTCAAGACGTTTCAGACGGCCTTGCCGCACTTGCGCCAACAGGTTTTGCAGGTTTTCGTCCTGCTCGTCGAAATCCAAACCGACAACGTGTATGGTACGCCCGCGCCACGTTACGGAGATTTCCACACCGTTAATCAGGCGCAAACCGAGCCTGTCGGCTTCGGCACGCGCTTCGGCAATGCCGCCGGTGTGGTCGTGGTCGGTCAACGCCAGCAGCGTGCAGCCGTTTTGATGCGCGAGGCGCGCGACTTCGGCGGGGGAGAGCATACCGTCGGAAACGGTGGAATGGCAGTGCAGGTCTATCATAAGGCGTTATGTGTGTGGTAAATGGTGGGCAGGGTGTTTCAATATTGTCGGGCAGTGTGGCGGCGGTAATGTTGAAGACGGGCGTATGGCAAATGCAAAGGAAAAGCCGCTATGCGGTCATTCCCGCGCAGGCGGGAACCCAGACTTTGATTTAAAGGAAAAGCCCCTATACCGTCATTCCCGCGCAGGCGGGAATCCAGAAGTTTGAAAAGCTAAATATTTCTGATAAATCAGGACCTAGATTCCCGCCTGCGCGGGAATGACGAAATAAGTATTTTCTATTTCAATCCACAATAAAAGGCCATCTGAAAACGCGGTTTCCATCAAGCCGAACCGTTTCAGACGGCATCGTCCGACCAACCCGCTTCTTTCAATTTCCGCCGTTGCGCGTCGTAGCGTGCCTTGTCCGCCCAGTAAATCGTCTGAATGCACGCCTCGCCGCAGTCGCTGCCGCAGCATTCCCACGATTCGGGGCGGACGGGTTCGTCCAAAAGCGGCTCGCCCAAGATGGCTTCGGCTTTATGCTTCAGGGTCGTATCCATCGGCGATTTCCAAGCGTGCGCCATCAAACTCGATGACTTCGCCGCCGCGTATTTTGGCGGTTTTACGGGTTTCGGTTTCGCCGTTGCGCGACACCAGCCCTTCGGCAATCAACGCTTTTGCCTGTCCGCCGCTTTCGGCAAGTCCGGCCAATTTCAACAGGTCGCACAAGGCGATGTATTCGTTGTCTTCGAGATAGACAGTAGCTTCCATAATGTCCCCTTTCAGAAAAAGGCCGTTATTGTAGCACCTGCCGCTACCGCACCCCAAATTGCCGCAAAACCGGCAGCACATCCCACACCAGCTGTTCCGTAAAAGTAAAAATGCCGTCTGAAACCCCGTATGCCGCCAGCCGATCAAAGAAATCCTGCCCAACGTCAGACTCCACGACCGCACATTACCCTGAAAACCGACAATAAATCCGCAAACCGTTTATATATATCCCAACGCATAAACCGTCCGCTACAAAGGCGGCAGGCATCATCCGTCAAACAACCGTTAAAATTGCCCGGTAAAAAGTTTGATTTAAAACAAAACTTCTGAACCCCTCCAAATCCAACAAAAATTCTGTTGATTTTTTTTAGGATTTCGATATAGTTCTTTCTGATTATTTTTATTGATACCGACTCATTAAATTGCAATATCCTACCCTGCCTGAATACCCACCCAATGATATTTGGTTTATTTCAAAACAGAGGATATGTTTGCAACATTAATAAACTTTACCAAGTCAACCTTGCACAGGAGCATAGGCATGAACCGCCCATACAAACTCTTCAAACTCAGCATACTGACGCTCAGCCTGACCGCATTGTCCCACGCCGCACAGGCTGCCGGAGAAATGCAACAGGCAGAACTGGAACAAATCCGCGTAACCGCCAAAAACCGCAGCCTGCGTACCGAAAATCGAAATGACTATACGACTTCGGCTATGAGTTCTACCACAGGACTGGCATTGACTCCGCGCGAGACGCCGCAATCCGTCAGCGTGATTACAAAAAATCAAATTAACGATCAAGGTATTACGACGCTGGCGGATGCCTTGAAAACAACGACCGGCGTAAATGTCGTCCGCCAAGGGAACCGCACCCATTTCCAAAGCCGCGGATTCTATATTGAAAAATTGGAAGAAGACGGCATGGCCACCACTATTGGCGCGCCGGGCATATTCGGCAGCCCTGCCAGAGACGGGCACAACATCACCGACCTTGCCATGTATGACCACATTGAAGTTGTGCGCGGTGCGGCCGGGCTGACCCAATCCAACAGCGCACCCGGAGGTACCATTAATGCCGTACGCAAAAAACCGACGGTTAAAAAACAAATCAGTATGAATGGTTTGGCCGACCGTTTCGGCAAACGGCATATCGAATTGGATGCCTCAGGCACTTTAAGCCCGGAAAACCAACTCCGCGGGCGTATTGTCGGCAGTTTTGATCATGACAAAACCTTTCAGGATAAAGTAAAAGGGCAAAACAGCCTTCTTTACGGCATTTTGGAAAAAGACATCGGGGAAAACAGCAAGGTTTCTGTCGGCGCGTACCGTATCGCCCAGCGCAACACCCCCAATCTCAACGGCTTACCTTTATGGGAAGACGGAAGCAGCCTGCCGCGCAACAGCTATTTCGGTGCGGATTGGAATCATGGGCGGTTCATCAAAAACGGTGTTTTTGCAGAATTTGACCACTACTTCAACGACAACTGGAAATGGAACAGCAAAATCGATTGGCGAAACAGCCACTCCGACCAACGGTATGCTTTCTTAATGGCAGACGAAAACGGGTTGAAAGCCAATCAATCCATCGGTATTGAAGACCAACAGGCTTTCCGCTATCAGCACGACAGCAAACACCTGCATATTCAAAACAACCTGCGCGGCAAGTTTGAAGCCTTGGGTCAAACCCACGACATCTTCCTGACCCATAATTATTCGAAAGAACGCAATAACCTGCACCATACCCGTATGCAGGCAACCGGCAGCTACGATCCATTTTCTGCCGTTATCCCCCAGCCGGACTGGGCTGCCGAACCATACAGCATTATGGACAGCAACAACCATTTCTATACGCACGCCCTTGCGGCAGGTACCCGCATCAATCCTACGGAAAAACTGCATCTGTTGGCAGGCGGACGCTATACCCATTGGAAACGCGACTTCGATTACAACTGGTCCCGTTATAAAGGTGCTCCGGACAATGATGCAAAAACCTATTCGGTCAAAAACAGCAAATTCATTCCATACATCGGCATCACTTACGATTTCATGCCGGGGCAAAGCCTCTATGCAAGCTATACATCCATCTACAAACCGACTCTGAAAACAAATGCAGACAACAGCTATCTCTCGCCCGAAGTCGGTAAAAACTACGAATTGGGTTGGAAAGGCGAATGGATGCAGGGCAAACTCAATACGGCCGTTTCCCTGTTCCAAACCGATAACACCAACGTCGGCGTGCGTGTCAACGTTCCGGCCAGCGGCAACAAGAAGCAGACTTTCTACTACGTTCCCGCAAAAGAACGCAGCCGCGGTGTAGATGCGGAAATTTCCGGAGCAATCGGCGCAAATTGGAAACTGTTTGCCGGCTATACCTACAATATCCGCAAAACAGAAAACCATCCCCATACCGAGGGCGATTTTGCCAACTGGACCCCAAAACACATTTTCCGCGCTTACAGCAGCTATACGCCGCCGTTTGCAAACGGTAAGTTAAGCATCGGTATGGGCTTATCCAGTCAAAGCAAAACCGGCAGCAAACTGCCCCAAGGCGGCTATACCGTTTGGAATGCCGGTTTACAATACCGTCCGACCGACAATTTGCAACTGGGGCTGGCGGTCAACAACCTGACCGACAAACGCTACTATGAAAACAACAGCAACCGTACAAAAAACTACGGCAACTTCTACGGCGAACCGCGCAACGCCGTGTTCAGCCTGAAGTGGAAAATGTAAATAGCGGCAAACCGGGAGTGGATTGCCCTCCACTCTTCAAAAGCATATAAAAACCAATCATTTCTTATAAACAAGGCCGTCTGAAAGCAAAATTCTGTTTTCAGACGGCCTATCACGCACATTTACAAGCATTCATCATGAATACGCTCAAAAAATTCTTTTACCTTGCCCGCCCTTTTTGGTCAGGGGCACACGGTCGCCTCCAATGGCTGATGCTCGCCGTTTTAATAGGGTTTACCCTATTCTCCATCACTATCAGCGTTTGGATTGCCGCGTGGGACAAACGTTTCTACGACGCGCTGGCCGCATTTGACGGCGCGTCCATGCCCACGCTCATCGTCGAATACCTCGGCTACATGGCGATGATCATCGGCTGCATCGTTTGCGGCGACTGGTTGCAAAAACGCCTCATCTTCCGCTGGCGTACCCACCTGACCGAGCAATTCCAAACAAACTGGCTCGAAGGCCACAAACACTACCGCCTGCGCCTGACGGGCGAACCGGACAACCCCGACCAGCGTATCGCCGAAGACATCTACCTCCTCGCCGACAAAAGCATCAGCCTCTTTCGCTCCTTCATCAACAACGTTGCCAAATTCAGCGCGTTCGTCGCCGTACTGTGGACGCTGTCTGGCGTGCAGACCTTCAACATCGGCGGACACAACATCACCATACACGGCTACCTCGTCTGGGTTGCCCTGATTTATTCCATCTTCAGCACCGTCATCGCCCACCTTGTCGGCCGCAAACTGAAAAACCTCAATATCGACCGCCAGCACCGAGAAGCCGACTACCGCGCAGCCCTTTTACGCGTACGCGACCATGCCGAACAAATCGCCTTCTACAACGGCGGCGAAGCCGAAACAGGCCGTCTGAAACAGCGCTACCTCCGCATCCGCGACAACTGGCGGCGGCTGACCAACTGCGAATTCCGCCAAGAAACCTTTTGGGCAACCTATGTGCGCATCAGCATCTTCATCCCCATCCTCGCCACGCTGCCCATGTACCTCGCCAAAACCATGACCTTCGGCGACATGATGCAGACCCGCACATCGTTTGCCCGCGTCCAAGACAGCTTCGGCTGGTTTACCGACTCCTACCGCCGCCTCATCGAATGGGCGGCAGTCGTCGAACGCCTCTCCGGTTTTCAGACGGCATTGGAACAAGTAGAACAGGAAGGCAGAAGCACCGCCCGCCCAACGTCCGCATCAGCCCCGACTTTAAACAACCACCGCCAAAGCGGCATCCTCGTCCTGCAAAACCTCACCGTCCACACCCAAAGCGGCGGCAAACTGCTCTCCGGTATCGCCTTCAAAGCCCGCGCCCCCGAATGGGTATTGCTCGAAGGCAAAAGCGGCATCGGAAAATCCACCCTTCTGCGCGTATTGGCAGGATTGTGGCCTTATTATCTCGGCAATTTCACATTAAAAGGCGGAACATTGTTCCTACCGCAACGCCCCTATCTTCCCGCCGGAACCCTGCGTCAAACCGCCCACTACCCGAATGCCGCACATACAGACAACCACTCCCTTCAGACGGCATTGGAACAGGTAGGGTTAGGCCGTCTGACCGACGACTTGGATACCGAAAAGGAATGGCACTCCCTCCTGTCAGGCGGCGAACAGCAGCGGCTCAGCCTTGTCCGAGCCTTGCTGCACAAACCGCAAATCCTGTTCCTCGATGAAGCCACCAACCAGCTCGACGACGAATCCGCACTGACGCTGATGCACCTCCTCAAACGCGAACTGCCCGATACACTGGTCATCGGCATCAGCCATCAAAACGAAATCAAAAACCTGTTTGAACGTAAAATCAATTTAACTGCTTGCCATCCGTCCGAATAAGGTATATAGTTCTTTATAACTAGTTTGATAGTCCTTTATATCTATCAATACTCCTTGGGAAGCCTCCGCCACACGGCAGGAGGCATTTTTTTGCCGTCGTAAAAGCGCGGAAACCATTGGCAGGCAATGCCGTCTGAACCCGAAGCGGCATCTTCCCGCCCGCCATCTAAAGACAACCCTGCTACAATACGCCTTTTATTGTTCACGCCGATTTTGCTATGACCGAGCCGACCTACATCCCGCTGCGCCTGCATACCGAGTTTTCGATTACCGACGGTATGGTGCGGATTAAAAAACTGATTGCCAAAGCGCAGGAATACGGTTTGCCTGCTTTGGGCATCAGCGATTTGATGAACGAATTTGGTTTGGTGAAATTCTATAAAGCCTGCCGCGGCGCAGGGATTAAGCCCATCGGCGCGGCGGACGTGTGGATAGGCAATCCGAATGCGCCTGACAAGCCGTTCCGCGCCATGCTGATTATCCGCAACGATGCGGGCTATCTGCGTTTGAGCGAGCTTTTGACGGCAGCTTATGTCGGCAAAGACCGCAATGTCCATCACGCGGAACTCAATCCCGAATGGCTGGAAAACGGCGACAACAGCGGCTTGATTTGTTTGAGCGGCGCGCATTACGGCGAAGTGGGCGTAAATCTGTTGAACGGCAATGAAGACGCGGCGCGTGCGGCGGCTTTGAAATACGCGGCGTGGTTTCCCGATGCGTTTTATTTAGAGCTGCAACGCCTGCCCGAACGCCCCGAATGGGAGGCTTGCGTTTCCGGCAGCGTGAAACTGGCGGAGGAGTTGGGTTTGCCGGTGGTAGCGACGCATCCGACTCAGTTTATGAGCCGCGACGATTTCAACGCACACGAGGCACGGGTGTGCATCGCGGGCGGCTGGGTGCTGACGGACAAGAAACGTCCGCGCGATTTTACACCGAGCCAGTTTTTCATTCCGCCGGAAACGATGACCGAACGTTTCGCCGATTTACCCGAAGCCTTGGAAAACACGGTGGAGATTGCCAAACGCTGCAACCTGCACATCACATTGGGCAAAAACTTCCTGCCGCTCTTCCCCACGCCCGACGGTTTATCACTCGATGACTATCTCATCAAACTCTCCAACGAGGGTTTGCAGGAACGCATGATTCAGCTTTATCCCGACGAGGCGGAACGGGCGGCAAAAATGCCGGAATATCAGGAGCGGCTGGATTTTGAGTTGAACATCATCATCCAGATGAAATTCCCCGGCTATTTCCTTATCGTACAAGACTTTATCAACTGGGCGAAAACGCACGGCTGTCCGGTCGGGCCGGGACGCGGTTCGGGCGCGGGTTCGCTGGTGGCGTATTCGCTGAAGATTACCGACCTCGACCCGCTCAAATACGCGCTGCTGTTCGAACGTTTCCTAAACCCCGAACGCGTTTCCATGCCCGACTTCGACGTGGACTTTTGCCAATCCAACCGCGGGCGCGTGATCGAATATGTGCGCGAGAAATACGGTGCGGAGGCGGTGAGCCAGATTGTTACCTTCGGCACGATGTCGTCCAAAGCGGTCATCCGCGACGTGGGGCGCGTGCTGGAACTGCCGTTTATGCTGTGCGACAAGCTGTCTAAGCTGATTCCGCTGGAAGCCAACAAACCTTTGGGTTTGGACGACGCGATGAAGGCGGAGCCGCAGATTCAGGAATTAATCGAAGCAGAAGAAGCGGACGAACTGATTACGCTGGCGAAAAAGCTGGAAGATTTGACGCGCGGTTTGGGTATGCACGCGGGCGGCGTGTTGATTGCGCCGGGCAAGATTTCCGATTACAGCCCCGTGTATCAGGCGGACGAATCCGCCTCGCCCGTATCCATGTACGACAAGGGCGACGTGGAAGACGTGGGTTTGGTGAAGTTCGACTTTTTGGGTCTGCGCAACCTGACCATTATCGAAATGGCGCAGAACAACATCAAAAACACCACCGGCGATATTGTCGATGTCGGCAAAATCCCACTTGACGACCAGGCCGCCTACCAAATCTTCCGCGATGCGAACACCACCGCCGTATTCCAGTTCGAATCGACCGGCATGAAAAAAATGCTGAAAACGGCGCACACCACCAAGTTTGAAGAACTCATCGCCTTCGTATCGCTCTACCGCCCCGGCCCGATGGACAATATTCCCGACTTCGTCGCGCGTATGAAGGGGCAGGAATTCCAATACATCCACCCGCTGCTGGAAGGTATCCTCGCGCCGACCTACGGCATTATGGTGTATCAGGAACAAGTGATGCAGGCGGCGCAGATTATCGGCGGCTACTCGCTCGGCGGCGCGGATTTGCTGCGCCGCGCGATGGGCAAGAAAAAGCCCGAAGAGATGGTGAAACACCGCGAAATCTTCGCCGAAGGCGCGGCAAAACAAGGCATTTCGCGCGAAAAATCCGACGAAATCTTCAACTACATGGAAAAATTTGCCGGCTACGGTTTCAACAAATCCCACGCCGCCGCCTACGCCCTGATTTCCTACCAGACCGCATGGCTCAAAGCCCATTACCCCGCCGAATTTATGGCGGCAACCATGTCGTCTGAATTGGACAATACCGACCAGCTCAAGCATTTCTACGACGACTGCCGCGCCAACGGCATCGAGTTCCTGCCGCCCGACATCAACGAATCCGACTACCGTTTCACGCCGTATCCGAACATGAAAATCCGCTACGCACTCGGCGCGATTAAAGGCACGGGCGAAGCCGCCGTCGAATCCATCATCGCCGCGCGGCAAAGCGGCGGCAAGTTTACCGGCCTGTTGGACTTCTGCGAGCGCGTCGGCAAAGAACACATGAACCGCCGCACCCTCGAAGCCCTGATACGCGGCGGCGCGTTCGACAGCATCGAACCCAACCGCGCCATGCTCTTGGCGAACATCGACCTCGCCATGAACAACGCCGACCAAAAAGCCGCCAACGCCAATCAGGGCGGGCTGTTTGACATGATGGAAGACGCCATCGAACCGGTGCGGCTCGTCGATGCACCCATGTGGAGCGAATCGGAAAAACTCGCCGAAGAAAAAACCGTCATCGGCTTTTACCTGTCCGGCCATCCCTTCGGCCCGTATGCCCAAGAAGTCCGCCAAATCGCCCCGACCAAATTAGGCCGTCTGAAACCGCAAGACAGCGTGCGCCTCGCCGGATTCGTTACCGCCGTGCGCACCATGATGGGCAAACGCGGCAAAATCGCCTTCGTCAGCCTCGAAGATTTGAGCGGGCAGATTGAAATCATGGTCAGCGGCCAGACGCTGGAAAACTGCGCCGACTGCCTCAAAGCCGACCAAGTGCTGATTATCGAATCCAAAGTCAGCCGCGACGACTACGGCGGCGACGGGTTGCGCATTATGGCAAACCAAGTCATGACCCTGCAAACGGCGCGCGAACGCTACGCCCGCAGCCTAAGCCTCGCCCTCGCCCCGCATCACGACATCGGCGGACTGGTACAACTGCTCGCCGCCCACCAACTGCCCGACACGCCGCGCATCCCGCTGCAACTGTCGTATGCCAACGAAAAAGCGTCGGGCAGGCTTCAAGTGCCGCCGAAATGGACGGTTACGCCGAGTTCCGCATTGTTCGGCGAACTGGAAACATTGCTCGGCAGCAGGGCAGTCCGCGTGAATTGGTAACCCGAAATATAAATGCCGTCTGAAACCCAAAAACCGGTTTCATTCGTACTTTATGCGAATGATTGAATAAAAGTAACTGCCGAGAAAAACGTATTTTTTGGTTATTTCGCCAGCCTGAATAGAGCAACCGGGGCGATTAATATCCGTGTACATGACACAGGCAGCACCAAAGGGAAAAACGGCATTTTCCAAAGTATCGGTGTCAAAACCGCCCTTTCATTCCAAAAATACCGAACCGGCGAACCGGGCAAAGAAATCAGACCGTGCCGTCTGAAAAAACACCCGCCCGTCCGTTAAATCAAACCATCCCTGCTTCAGACGGCCTGAAGCAGGGATTTTTTATATCAAAATAAAATGAGAACAGGAGCAATAACCCTTAGGTAGCCCTTGTTATAGTGGATTAACAAAAATCAGGACAAGGCGACGAAGCCGCAGACAGTACAAATAGTACGGAACCGATTCACTTGGTGCTTCAGCACCTTAGAGAATCGTTCTCTTTGAGCTAAGGCGAGGCAACGCCGTACTGGTTTTTGTTAATCCACTATATTTTCCGATGCAAAACAAAGCAGTCATATATTGAATTCCCCCTACCGTTGCCACGCTTCCCTCAAATATTCGACACAGTCGGTCAGCGAGTGAAACGGGACATTGCCGTGGTTGGCATTCGGATATTCCCGGAAAAAGACGGCGGCCCCGCGCCTGTCCAACTCTGCCGCCATGTGTTCGGCCTGCCCTGCCATGTCGCGTTCTTCCCTGCGTTTGCAATCGCTGCCCCGTTCTAGCGCGCCGATGTTGAGGCAGACATCGATGCCATCCAGCCGGTTTTCAGACGGCATAAAGTCGAGTATCCGCCTGTTGTGCCACCAAATCGAGGGAGATACGAGCCAATGCCGTCTGAAACGGCGGTGGGAAAGCAGGGAATACAGTCCGAACAGTGCGCCGAACGAATGCCCGAATACGGCGGTTTCATTTTTGTCCAGCCGGTATGTGCTTTCTAAAAAGGCGGTCAGCTCGCTGTCGATAAAGGCGGCGAAGCGGTCTGCCTGTCCGAACTGCCGCTGTTCGTCTTCTGAAGCGTTGCTGCGCAGCGGTGGTGTATAGTCGGCGGCACGTTGTACCAAATCGCGCACTCCTCCTCCGGCATAGCCGATGCCGACGATAAGGCAGGGGGCGTTGCTTCGGGTAACGGGGTTGGGCATCAGCGACTGCATGATGTTGTACAGCGCGGGAAAAAAGGCTTCGCCGTCGAGGACAAAGAGGACGGGATAGCCTTCAGACGGCATTTCGCCGAGTGTTGCCGTCTGAATCCGATAGATTCTCCCCGTGCAGGTAGATTTGATTTCGGTTTCAAAGGCTTGGGGCAGTATGGCAGGTTGGAATGTGTCGGTCGATATGGGTTTCATGATGTTCGGCTTGTGGGTCAGACTGGCGGCAAGCGGTAAAACCGAACCGGCAAAGCGGTCTGCCTGCCGGTCCGGTCTGTTTTCCTTCGCAATGCCATACTCCAGTTGTGAGAGCATAGGGTATGCCGCGCAGCTTGTTGTGGTTTGATGATGCTGCGGCTGCCGTTTCAGACGGCATATTGGTCTTTAAAAACTGTAACGCAGGTTTGCCGTCAGACTGCGCTCCGAGCCGGGAATGTTAAAGGTGTTCGTGCCGCCGACGCGGGCGTAGTAATGGCGGTTGAAGATGTTGTCGGCGTTGATTTGCAGCTTCAGCTTGGGCGTGAAGCGGTATGCCGCCATCGCATCGAACGTGGCATAACCGCCTGCATGCATCCCTGCAGATGAAGTAATGCCGCTCATCGCGTTCACGCCGCCGCCGACGGTCAGCCCGGGCGTAACTTGGTAAGTCGTCCACAGGTTCGCGCTGTGTTTGGGCATCAGCAGGAAGATGCCGTCGTCGCGGGAGTCGGCGGCGGTTTTGATTTGGCTGTGCAGATAGCTGTAACCTGCGTGGATTTGCCATTTCGGTGTAATCGCGCCGCTGATTTCGGTCTCAACGCCTTCCATCACGCGTTTGCCCAATGCGGCGTAACGGGTGCTGCGGTTGTTCGGGTTCAGCGGTGCGGCGGCGTTTTTGTCTTTCAGGCGGTAGAGGGAGACGCGGGTGTTGAGGCGGTCGTCCATATGGCTGCCTTTGTAACCGACTTCAAACTGGTTGCCTTGGCGCGGTTTGAGCAGCTTGCCGTCTGTGCCGATGCTGGTTTGCGGCGTGTAAAGCTGGGAGAAGCTGGCGTAGAGGCTGTTGCTGCCGTCTATATCGTAAACCGCGCCTGCGTAGCCGGTGAACTTGGTTCTTGAAGCTTTGTGCAGGGTTTTGCCGTCGCCCGACTCGATTTTGTAGTGTCCCAAACGTCCGCCGCCGATGAGCGACAGCCCGTCGGCAGGATGGAAGGTGGATTTGCCGTAAACGCCGAATTTATCAAGGTTCTCGGTGTCAAGGGTATGCTTGTAGCCGTGCGCGCCGGCACGGGCATTTTGTATCAAATCAACATAGGGAACGGAGCGGAAATCGCCCAAGGCGATATTGCTTGCAACAGTCGAACGCCCTTGTTCATTAGTGCTGCGGAAACGGTTGTAGTCCGCACCAATCACAAATTCGTTGGCAGTGTTGCCCAAGGCAAACGGCCGGCTGTAACTTGCGTCAACCGCAAAGGCTTTTTGTTTGATGTCCGTACCCAAACCCGCCACGTTGGCTTGTCCGGCATTGTTGAGTTTGCTGCCCGCAAACGTGTAATTGGAATCGGCTTTCCTGTCGGAATAGCGCATACCGACTTTGCCGTAGCCGCCGTTGCCGAAGTAATGTTTCAAATCGGCGAACACGTCGTGGCTGTGCATTTTAAATTTGTTCCAATCCGCGCCGACAAATGCGTGTTGCGGCAGGGACGGCAATTTGTCATTGGCATAGGCAGGCAAGCCGTTGTACGGCGCGAGGTGGCGTTGCTGGTAAAGATAGCCCGCACCCAAAACCGTATCGGGGTTGATGTCCCAATCCGCCGCCGCGTAGAAGGTTTCGTGGCGGTTGTTTTTCTCGGCGGGACGCGGAGACGCGCCGACGGTCTGCACCATCACGCGGCCGCGCACGCTGCCGTCTGAATTGAGGCTGCCCGATACGTCCGCCTCGGCTTTATATTGTTTGTGCGTACCGAATCCTGCCGCTGCATGACCTTGGAACGCTTTGGTCGGGCGTTTGCGCACCAGATTTACGATGCCGCCCATCTCGCCGCTGCTGTCGAACAGTCCGCTCGGCCCGCGCATCACTTCCACGCGGTCGAAGGCAAACAGATTGGGCAGCGTGCCGTTGATACTCTGCATCTGCGCAGGCAGGCCGTCGATGTTGTATTCGCTGTATTCGTAACCGCGCGCGTAAACCGAAGAGCGTCCGTCGTCGTTGCTCAACACGCGCAGACCGGGCGTTTTGCGTGCCAGTTGGTCAAACGTATCGACATTGCGGTCTTTGACCTGCTGGTTGGTGATGATGCTGACGGATTGCGGAATTTCGCGCAAAGAAGCGGGGATTTTTGTGCCGACGGTGGCGGCAAACGAGCTGTAATCGCCGTTTTTCTCGGTGGCAATCGCGTTGTACGAACGCTGCCCTTTGATGTGGACGGTTTCCAAACCTTCCGTTTGGGCGGCAAAAACCGAAGACGAAAGTGCTGCCAAAACCGTGGCGGCGGTCATATTGATGCGGAAAACTGACATAAACTGTCCCAGTCACATAAATGATAATGGTTCTATTTTAATAAAGCACAACGCGGCTTGTTCGGAAAAACATATCGCGCAGCCGACAAATTTTGTCGAAAATGCGACACGTCTGCGTTTTCCGCATAAAATCTGCTTTTTTACTGCAACCAACCTGCTATGACCACGCCCAAACTCATCATCTTCGACTGGGACGGCACGCTTGCCGATACGACCCAACCCATCATCGACACCATGCGCCGCAGCTTCGCCGAATGCGGATTCCCCATGCCGGAAACAGACCGTGTCCGCAGTCTGATCGGCTACAGCCTGCCCGAAATCATCCGCGCCCTGCTCGAAATGCCGTCTGAAACCGCCGTTGCCGACATCGCACGCACCTATTCCGCACATTACCTCAATCCCAACAACCGCAATATGACGCTCTTTCCCGATGCCCTGCCCTGTCTGGACAAGCTCAAAGCGCAAGGCTTCCGGCTTGCCGTCGCCACAGGCAAAGGGCGGGCGGGCTTGGACGGAGCCATCAGCCAAACCGCCACCGGCAGCTATTGGCTCGCCACCGCCTGCGCGGGGGAATATCCCTCCAAACCCTCGCCCGAAATGGTATTCGGACTTTGCGGCGAACTGGGACTCGACCCGAAAGAAGCATTGGTCGTCGGCGATACGGCGCACGACCTGCATATGGCGGCAAACGCGGGGGCGACGGCAGTCGGCATTGCCACCGGCGCACATTCGCGCGAACAGCTCCTTAGCGCACCGCATCTCGCCGTATTGGACGGTTTGTCCGAACTGCCCGGTTTTCTTGCACAGCATTACGCCTGATCGGTTTCCGCATCCGGCACGCGGCAAAAATGCCGTCTGAAGCCTGTTCAGACGGCATTTGTGTTGCCCAAACATCCGATGCCTACGTCAACGTTTGCACAAATCGGGTTTGGTTTCGCCCTCACGGCGCAACTCTTTGGGCAGGACGAACACGATGCTTTCTTCCGCGCCCTCCCCTTCGCGTACGGTTTCATGCCCCCACCCGCGTATGGTTGCCAATACTTCCCGCACCAACACTTCGGGCGCGGACGCGCCTGCCGTTACGCCGACTTTGTTCTTGCCCTCAAACCACGCGCGTTGCAGGTAGCCTGCATTATCCACCATATACGCATCGGTCCCGATGCCTGCCGCCACTTCGCGCAGGCGGTTGCTGTTGGACGAATTGGGCGAACCGACCACAATCACGATGTCGCACTGTTCCGCCAGCTCTTTGACGGCGGTTTGCCGGTTGGTCGTCGCATAGCAGATGTCTTCCTTGTGCGGATTGCGGATATTAGGGAAACGCGCGTTCAGCGCGGCGATGATGTCTTTGGTTTCATCGACCGAGAGCGTGGTTTGGCTGACATAGGCGAGTTTGTCGGGGTTTCTGACTTCGAGTTTTGCCACATCTCCGACCGTTTCGACCAAAAGCATTTTGCCCGGCGCAAGCTGCCCCATCGTTCCTTCGACCTCGACGTGCCCCTTATGCCCGATCATGATGATTTCACAGTCTTGGGCATCCAGTCGGGCGACTTCCTTATGCACTTTCGTCACTAGCGGGCAAGTCGCATCAAATACGCGGAAACCGCGCTCCGCCGCTTCTTGCTGCACCGCCTTCGATACGCCGTGTGCCGAATAAATCAGCGTCGCGCCCCGAGGCACTTCCGCCAAGTCTTCGATAAACACCGCGCCTTTTTCGCGCAGGTTGTCCACGACGAATTTGTTGTGGACGACTTCGTGGCGCACATAAATCGGCGCGCCGAATTCTTCCAAAGCACGTTCGACAATACTGATTGCCCGATCCACACCGGCGCAGAAGCCGCGCGGATTGGCAAGGATGATGGTTTTTCCGTTCATAAGTTTTGCATTCCGTGTTCAGACGGCATTCACGTTTTTTTGCTATCTTTGCGATGGACGATATTGTCAAGCACCGCCAACACCGCGCCGATGCAGATAAAGCTGTCGGCAATATTAAAGGCGGGATAAAACCAATTTTGCCAATAAAACAATAAGAAATCGACGACATGACCGTGTATCAGGCGATCGATGACATTGCCTAACGCACCGCCGATAATCATTGCCGCCCCGATTTTGCCGAGGGCTGCAAACTCATCGCGCAAGATGGCGCGTACCAAATACGCGCTCACCGCCACCGCCAGCACCAAAAAAAAGTATTTCTGCCAACCGCCCTGATCGGCAAGGAAGCTGAACGCCGCTCCGGGGTTGTACACCAGCGTCAGATCGAAAAACGAAGGGATGACATTGACGCGTTCCTGATACTGAAACGACGACAGCACCGCCCACTTCGACCACTGGTCCAGCACGATGGCGGCAAGTGCCAATACCCAATAGCGCGTTTTACTTGAAACAGATGAAGACATATTTTTCAACAGCCGGATAAAAGAGTGCCATTTTACCCGAAAACCCCCTGCCTGTACCCGAAACGGCAAATGCCGTCTGAAACGCTTAATGCGCCCAAAAAAATCGGGCAAAACCGCCGACCGATTAAGAGATGGATTTTTACCGGCCGATACAAACCGGCCTTCGGGCAATCAGTGATTGAGAATAACGAAATGAAAAATATGAAATTTATTGGAAATGCCGAGATTTTAGATTGCAAGGATTTATCCGCCCCGCCGTCATTCCCACGGAAGTGGGAATCTAGTTCGTTCGGTTTCGCTTGTTTTAAGTTTCGGGTAACTTCTACTTCGTCATTCCCGCGCAGGCGGGAATCCAGTTTTTTGAGTTTCAGTCATTCCCGATAAATTGCCTTAGCATTGAAGGTCTAGATTCCCGCCTGCGCGGGAATGACGGGGTTTCAGGTTGCTGTTTCGGGTTTCTGTTTTTGGGTTTCTGTTTTTGGGTTTCTGTTTTTAAGTTGCTGTTTCGGATTGCTATTTTATAGAAATGACGAAATTTTAGATTGCAAGAACTTATCCCCTCCGCCGTCATTCCCACGGAAGTGGGAATCTAGAAATAAAAAGCAGCAGAAATTTATTGGAAATAACTGAAACCGAACGGACCGGATTTCCGCCTGCGCGGGAATGACGATTCATAAGTTTCCCGAAATTCCAACATAACCGAAACCTGACAGTAACCGCAGGGTGGGCTTCAGCCCGCCGTTTCCATCAATCCCACATTTCTACCGTTTTCATCGAATCCATCGAATCCGCCCCTTTCGACAACCCAGCCCTACGCAACTGAACCGTCATTCCCACGAAAGTGGGAATCTAGGACGCAAAATCTCAAGAAACCGTTTTACCCGATAAGTTTCCGCACCGACAGACCTAGATTCCCGCCTGCGCGGGAATGACGACTCATAAGTTTCCCGAAATTCCAATATAACCGAAACCTGACAGTAACCGTAGCAACTGAACCGTCATTCCCACGAAAGTGGGAATCTAGAACGCAGGATCGGAGCAACCGTTTTATCCGATAAGTTTCCGTACCGAACGGACCGGATTCCCGCCCGACGCGGAAAAAGCAGGCAAATTTCCCGCCGCCGAACTCGCCAAACGCATAAAGCGCGCATCAGGCGCAGTCCTATGTGTTGAAACATCGCCCCAAACCCGATACAATCCGCCCTTGAACCATCAGTGAAAATCGTTCTTTTTTAATCAGTTAAACCGAATACGGAGCCGAAAATGAATCCAGCCCCCAAAAAAACCCTTCTCTTCTCTTCTCTTCTCTTCTCTTCTCTTCTCTTCTCTTCTCTTCTCTTCTCTTCCGCAGCGCAGGCAGCAAGTGAAGACAATGGCCGCGGCCCATATGTGCAGGCAGATTTAGCCTACGCCTACGAACACATTACCCACGATTATCCCGGCGACAACGCCAAAGTCTTGGACGACTACCGCGACATCAAAACCCAGTCCACCCACCCACGCCTTTCTGTCGGCTACGATTTCGGCAACTGGCGCATCGCCCTCGATTACGCCCGTTACAATACTTGGAGACATGGCAAGCATATTCACGCAGAGGCAACAAAACAAGCTGGTCCTGTTACAGCCAAAATAGAAACAGACCACACCGACAAAGGCACATTCAAAGCCGAATCCAACTACGGCATCTCCGCCATCTACGATTTCAACACCGGCACCCGCTTCAAACCCTATGTCGGTGCACGGGTCGGTTTAGGCAAAATCAAGCACAGCATTTCCTTGGAAGACCAAGGAACCATTACCATTAATAATATCAAACAAGGACCGACAGATGCCCACCCGCCCATCCACCAAAGCCACAGCATCCGCCGCGTGGGCTTCGGCGCGGTGGCAGGCGTAGGTATCGACATCACACCCAATCTGACCTTGGACACCGGATACCGCTACCACTACTGGGGACACTTGGAAAACACCCGCTTCAAAACCCACGAAGCCTCATTGGGCGTGCGCTACCGCTTCTGATTCCCCGATACCGATGCCGTCTGAACCTTCAGACGGCATTTTTGATGCACTCGCCGTTTACAGGCTCGGGGCGGGCGCAGTGAAATACCCGAACCGTCATTCCCGATAACACCGTAATCTTGAAACCCGTCATTCCCGCGCAGGCGGGAATCCAGACCCCTGACGCGGCGGGAATCTATCGGAAATGACTGAAACCCCGAGATTCTAGATTCCCACTTTCGTGGGAATGACGGGATGCGGGTTTCCGTGCGGACGTGTTCGGATTCCCGCCTGTGCGGGAATGACGGCATATAAGTTTCTATGTTGGTTTGAGTACGCCGCAGGGTTGGCTGCAAGGTAAACTGTGGCGTGGCTGTAGGGTGGGTTCAGCCCACCGATTCATCGACTCCAACGCTTCCGATGCTTCCAACGGTTTCAGACGGCATTTTTTACACAATTCCCGCCATTTCCTGTCATTCCCGACAACACCGTAATCTCGAAACCCGTCATTCCCGCGCAGGCGGGAATCCAGACCTGTCCGCACAGAAACTTATCGGATAAAAACAGTTGCCCAAACCCCGAGATTCTAGATTCCCACTTTCGTGGGAATGACGGTTCAGTTGCGTAGGGCTGGGTTGTCGAAAGGGGCAGATTCGATGGATTCAATGAAAACGGTAGAAATGTTGGATTGATGGAAATGGCGGGCTGAAGCACACCCTACGGCTCGCTGATTCCCGACACCGATGCCGTCTGAACCTTCAGACGGCATTTTTGATGCACTCGCCGTTTACAGGCGCGGGGCGGGCGCAGGGAAATATCCGAACCGTCATTCCCGACAACACCGTAATCTTGAAACCCCTCCGCCATTATGAAGACAAATTGCGGCGCAAAAAATGCCGTCTGAAATGCTGTTTGGCGGTTTCAGACGGCATTTGCTCAAACTTTATCAGGCGTAATGGCGCGTTTCGCCTTCTCCTCCGACATTCTCCGCACAGCGTTTGCAGACGGTTTCATAGCCTGCAACCGCGCCCACATCGCGGGTATAGTGCCAGCAGCGTTCGCATTTTTCGCCGCCGCTGGCTTTGGCGGTAACGGCAAGTTCGTTGCCGGTTTTGACTTCGGCTTTGGATACCAAGAGGGCAAAGCGCAATTCTTCGCCCAAAGCATTCAGATAGCCGGCCATTTCTTCCGGAGCCGTAATTTCGGCTTCTGCCTGCAAGGACGAACCGACGGTTTTGTCGGCGCGCAAAGGCTCAATGGCGGCGGTTACGGCTTCGCGGGCTTCGCGGATTGCCGTCCATTTTTTCACCAGTTCGGCTTCGGCTTTTTCGTTGATGGTCGGGAACTCGTGCCAAGTGTGGAAGAGGACGCTGTCTTCTTCGCCGCCGCCGATGATGTCCCACGCTTCTTCGCCGGTGAAGCACAAAATCGGCGCAATCAAGAGAACCAGGCTACGCGTGATGTGGTACAGGGCAGTTTGCGCGCTGCGGCGGGCGTGGCTGTCTGCTTTGGTAGTGTAGAGGCGGTCTTTCAGGATATCGAGGTAGAACGCGCCCAAATCCTCCGAACAGAAAGAAACAATGTCTTTTACAGCAAAGTGGAAGGCATAGCGCGGATAGAAGTCGCCTGCCAGACGCTCTTGCAGCTGACGTGCCAATACCAAGGCATAGCGGTCGATTTCCACCATGTCTGCCTGTTGCACGGCATCTTCAATAGGATTGAAGTCGCTGAGGTTGGCAAACAGGAAGCTCAAGGTGTTGCGGATACGGCGGTAGCTTTCGGTTACACGTTTGAGGATTTCTTTGGAAATCGCCAATTCGCCGCTGTAATCGGTGGATGCCGCCCACAGGCGCAGGATATCCGCGCCGAATTCGTTATACACTTCTTGCGGCGCGACGACGTTGCCGATGGATTTCGACATTTTGCGCCCGTTTTGATCCACCACGAAACCGTGTGTCAGAAGCTGTTTGTACGGCGCGCGACCCATTGATGAGGCGCAGCCGGTCAGCATAGACGATTGGAACCAGCCCCGGTGCTGGTCGCTGCCTTCGAGATACAAATCCGCCGGCCATTCCAATTCTTCGCGTTGTTTCAAGACGGAATAATGGGTCGAGCCGGAGTCGAACCATACGTCCATCGTGTCGGAAAGTTTGTCGTAATGTTCGCAATCTTCCGCGCTTAATAATTCGCTCTTATCGAGTGAGAACCACGCTTCGATGCCTTTTTCTTCGATTTTCAGGGCAACTTTTTCCAAAAGCTCGGCAGAGTTCGGATGCAGCTCGCCCGTTTCTTTGTGAACAAAGAAAGTCATCGGCGTGCCCCAGTAGCGTTGGCGTGAAACCACCCAGTCGGGGCGGCCTTCGATCATGGCTTCGAGGCGCGCACGACCCCATGACGGGAAGAACTCGGTGTCGTCCACGGCCTTGATGGCTTTGTCGCGCAGGGTTTTGCCGTCGGCACCGGCTTTGTCCATACCGATAAACCATTGGCCGGTCGCACGGTAAATCAGCGGCGTTTTGTGCCGCCAGCAGTGCGCGTAGCTGTGTTCGATTTTGCTGCTTGCCAAGAGGTTGCCAGTTTCTTCCAGCCATTGCAGGATGACGGGGTTCGCCTCCCAAACGCGCATACCGGCAACGCGCGGCGTTTCGCCGATGTATTTGCCTTCAGCGTTGACAGGGTTGTAAAGCTCGATGCCGTATTTATTGCAGACGGCGTAGTCTTCCAAACCGTGCGCGGGGGCGGTGTGTACCAAGCCGGTACCGGCATCGGTGGTAACGTGTTCGCCGTTAAGCATGGGAATATCGCGTTCGAGGAACGGATGATTCATGTGCAGGTTTTCCAGCTTGTCGCCGGTGGTTTCGGCAAGAATAGCAATGCCGTCTGAAAAACCGTAACGTTTTAGCGCGTCTTCTGCCAAATCTTTCGCCAACACCAATTTGCCTTTGGGCGTATCAATCAGTTGATACACCACGTCCGCGCCCGCAGACACGGCTTGACTCGCGGGCAACGTCCAAGGCGTGGTCGTCCAGATGACGGCAAACGCTTTGCCTTCGATGCCGGACAAACCGAATGCGGCGGCAAGCGCGGCATTGTCTTTAAACGGATAGGCAACGTCAATCGCAGGCGATACTTTGTCTTTGTATTCCACTTCCGCTTCCGCCAGCGAAGAACCGCAGTCCAAGCAGAACTGAACCGGTTTCGCGCCGCGGTAGAGATAGCCCGATTTGTAGATTTCGCCGAGCATGCGCACGGTATCGGCTTCAGTTTTGAAATCCATGGTCAGGTAAGGATTGTCCCAGTCGCCCAACACACCCAGACGGATGAAGTCTTTTTTCTGGCGGGCAATCTGTTCGGCGGCGTATTCGCGGCACAATTCGCGGAAGCGGGCTTTGGGCATGTCTTTGCCGTGCAGCTTTTCCACCATCACTTCGATGGGCAGACCGTGGCAGTCCCAGCCCGGCACATAAGGCGCGTCGAAACCGGCTTGGGTTTTGCTGCGGATGATGATGTCTTTAAGAATTTTATTGACGGCATGACCGATGTGGATGTCGCCGTTGGCATACGGAGGGCCGTCGTGCAGGATGAATTTCGGACGGCCTTTAGCGATTTCGCGCAGTTTTTGGTAGCGTTTTTGCTCGTACCAGCTTTTCAGCCATGCGGGCTCGCGCTTGGCAAGATTGCCGCGCATTGGAAACGGGCTCTCGAGCAGGTTTACGGTTTTACTGTAATCGGTCATTTTTTAATCTCTATTGTTACAATATTTCGGTTTCAGACGGCATTGCACCCCAAACAGTATTTCACAACGGGAAAACCCCTATGCCGTCTGAAAAGTTAAAAGATTGATTGTAGCCCAATCGGATGGTTTGTATAAGGTTTTTCTACCAACACTTTGCGGCTTCCATATCGGCTTCAATCTGCCTTTTCAGTTCTTCCATACCGTCAAACTTTTCTTCATCGCGCAGTTTGTGCAGGAAGCGGACGTTCAACCGTTGTCCGTACAGGTCGCCTTGAAAGTCGAACAGGTGGACTTCCAGCTTTTGAGAACAGCCGCTATCAACGGTGGGATTAAAGCCGAAGCTCGCCACGCCGCGCCGCGTGCCGAATGCGCCGTCTGCTTCGACGACAAACACGCCGCCGAGGGCATAACGGTGGCCGGGCAGGCGGATATTGGCGGTCGGGGCGTTTAAGGTGCGCCCGAGTTTTCTGCCGTGTACGACCCTGCCCCCCAAAACATAATCGTGTCCCAAAAGTTTTTTGGCATAGGCAAGGTTGCCGTCTGAAAGGGCTTGTCGCACGGCGGTGCTGCTGGTGCGGATGTCTTCGACGATGACGGAAGGCGTGCGCTCTGTCTGCATATCGGGCTGTTGTGCCAAAAGTTCAAAACAGCCTTCCCGCCCCGCGCCGAAACGGAAATCGTCGCCGACGAGCAAATAACGCGTATTCAAGGTTTGACGCAGCAGGCGGTCGATAAATGCTTGCGCGGATATTTCGGAAAAATTTTGATCGAAACGTAAAACCCAGACGGCATCGACGCAGCCTGTGCCTTCCAATAATTCGAGCTTGGTGCGCAGGGGGCTGATGCGGCAGGGCGGGGTTTTGCCTGTGCGGAGTGCAAAAAATTCTTTGGGTTGCGGCTCGAAAATGACGGCCACGACGGGCAAGCCGCGCGTGTCGGCTTCGAGGCGGAGTTTTTGGAGGATGTGTTTGTGTCCGAGGTGTACGCCGTCGAAATTGCCTATGGTTACGGCGGCCCCGTGCGGAAAGTCGGGCGCGTTGTGCCGCCCAAGCCTGATTTTCATTATATGTTCGGGAGTGTGGTCAAACAGGCGGTCATTGTAAACGGTATTGCGGTTTATAGACAGTGGGCAGGGTTCGGACGGCATATGCCGTCTGAAAGGTCTACCACCACCACGGGCGGTAGAAGGGATAGCCCCAGTCGTCATAATAGCGGTACAGGCGTGCTTCTTTGAGCTGCTGTTGCGAGATGTGGTTCTGCCATGCCATTTTGTAGCAGGCTTGGAACATGGGGTCGGAAAGCTTTTCGGCATAGCGTGTTTTGAACGCCTGCATTTCGGTTTCGGGCAGTGCGGCGTATCCGGCATCGAACTGGCGGCGGATGAGCTGTGCGGTTTCGCGGTCGCATTGTGCGGCAAGGGCAACCTGCAAATCCTGTTCGTAGCGTTGCTGCGCCTGACGGCGTGCCGCCTGCTGTTCGGGTGTGGCGCAGGCAGTCAGTATGAGTATTGCGGCGACGGCCGCGATGTATCGGCGCATGGTGTTCTACCCTCCTCGGAAACAGATTCAATGTACGCTCTTTTCAAAAATTTGTGAAGTTCGCCCCTAGATTGTTTTCGCTATAAAATGCGGTTCTTGAACATGCTTTCCGAACCGTCCGCCCATTATGAACGAATCCGACCGCCACGCCAAACACGCCCGCCGCAGCCGCCACCACATCCCGCCGTTTTGGCAGGCTGACCGCCCCTATCTGCACGAACACCACATTTCGGATGCGCGTTTCCGCCGATTGGGCTACATCATGTCGCTGCTGGCAGGCGCAATCAATGCCGGAGGTTTTTTTGCATTTGCCCGCTACACGTCGCACGTTACCGGCTCGATGTCGCTGCTGGCGGACATGGTATATCTGAAGCAATGGACGGCGGCAGCGGTGGCAATGGTCAGCGTGTTGTGTTTCATCGCGGGTGCGGCGCATTCGGGCTGGGTGATTTTATGGACGCAGCAAATGCGCTTTCGAGGCAGCTACGGGTTGTCGATGTGGCTGGAGGCGCTTTACCTGCTGGTTTTCGGCCTGTTTGGCATTACCGCGCTGCAATGGGATACGGACGGAGGCTTGGTCTTCCCTTCCCTCGCGCTGTTCTTGCTCTGCTTCATCATGGGGATGCACAACACAGTCATGACGCTTTTATCGGGCGGTGCCATCCGCTCGACCCACATGACGGGTACGGCGACCGACTTGGGCATCGAAATCTCACGCGCCCTGTATTACTCCAAAACCCACCATCCGCGCCTGCCGCACGTGCGCGTCAACAAACCCAAAATGTGGCTGCTCGGCGGCATGATGCAGGCCTTCCTGCTCGGCGGCATCATCGGCGCATGGGGCTACCATAAAATCGGACACCACTTTGCCCTGCCCGTTTCGGCAACCCTGCTGATATTGGGCGCGGGTTCGGTCGGCTACGATGTGAAGGTACGTTTTTTGTGGATATGGCGGCGGTTTCGGCGCAAATCACGATAAACCGGTGTTGTTTCGGGCAAAATCGGGTAATTTCAGGTTAATTCCACTTTTTCAGACGGCATGATTGTTTATAGTTGTACGGTTTGACATATACACGGAAGGAAACGCCATGACTTTCTTCAAACCCTTTACCGTCGTGCTGACCGCATCCGCACTCGCGCTGTCCGGCTGCGTTGCCGACCCCGCAACCGGACAGCAGTCCCCAAGCAAATCCGCCATGTACGGTTTGGGCGGCGCGGCAGTGTGCGGCATCGTCGGCGCACTGACCCACAGCGGCAAAGGCGCACGCAATTCCGCGCTTGCCTGCGGCGCAATCGGCGCGGGCGTGGGCGGCTATATGGACTACCAAGAGCAGCGTTTGCGCCAAAACCTCGCCGGCACGCAAATCGAAATCCAACGCCAAGGCAACCAAATCAAGCTGGTGATGCCCGAAAGCGTTACTTTCGCCACCGGCAGCGCGGCGTTGGGCGGCAACGCGCAATACGCCCTGAACACTGCCGCACAGACGCTGGTGCAGTATCCCGACACGACGCTGACCATCAACGGGCACACCGACAACACGGGTTCCGATGCCGTCAACAATCCGCTTTCGCAACACCGCGCCCAAGCGGTTGCCTACTATCTGCAGACGCGCGGCGTGGCGGCTTCGCGCCTGACGGTTTACGGCTACGGCTCGCATATGCCTGCCGCGTCCAACGCTACGGCTGAAGGCCGCGCGCAAAACCGCCGCGTCGAAATCCTCATCAACCCCGACCAACGCGCCGTCAACGCCGCACGGCACATATAACGCGCCCTGCAACGCCAATGCCGTCTGAATGCTTTTCAGACGGCATTTCCGTATTTGCGCCCCCGGGCGTACAATCTTTCCCTTTTTTCTGACACGGTGATTCTATGGATACCGCCCTGCTCCTTGCCGGCAAAATCGCCGAACTGACGCTGATTGTTTTTATGGGCATCGGTTTGGTGAAATCGGGGCTGCTCAAATCGGAAAACAGCTATCCGCTGTCGGTCATCGCCCTCTACCTCATCAGCCCGTCGGTGATGCTGCACGCCTTCCAAATCGGCTACACGCCCGAAGTGGCACAAGGCCTGCTGCTTTCAGTCAAGCTCGCCGTCCTCTTCCACATCCTGCTGATTGCCATCGGCAAAATCCTGAAAAAGCTGCTCAGGCTCGACAGTCTGGAACACGCCGCGATGGTGTACAGCAATTCGGGCAACCTGATTATTCCGCTGGTCATGTCCGTTTTCGGTTCGGAGTGGGTCATCTACACCGGCGGCTTCATCATCGTGCAAACCGTCCTGTTTTGGACGCACCTGCGCCTGCTGGTCTCGGGCAACGTCAGACTTTCATGGAAAACCATGCTGACCAACATCAACATCCTCTGCATTTTTACCGGACTGCTGATGTTTGCCTTCCAAATCAAACTGCCCCGCCTGATAGACAACACCTTCGCCGCCGTCGGCAGCATGATCGGGCCGGTTGCCATGATTGTTGCCGGAATGCTGATTGCCTCCGTGCCGCCGCACGCGCTTTTGTGTTCGGCAAGGCTGTATGCCGTGGCATTCCTGCGGCTGATTCTGATTCCTCTGATACTGCTTGCCGTCGTCAAACTGTCGGGGCTGGCACACCTCAACGCCCTGTCCGAAACCGTCGTCCTCATCAGCTTTCTCGCCACCATCAGCCCGTCGGCGGCAACCATCACGCAAATGGCGGTCGTGTACGGCAACGACGCACGCAAGGCAAGCGCGATTTACGGCATCACTACCCTGCTGTGCGTCATCACCATGCCGCTGATGATTGCGCTTTACCGATACACGGTTTGAACCTTCAAACAAAGATGCCGTCTGAAACCCGAAAACGGTTTCAGACGGCATCTGCCTTTCATCCTACCAATCGAATTCCGCACACACCGGCGCGTGGTCGCTCGGACGCTCCAGCGCGCGCGTCTCCAAATCGACGCGGACATCCTTCAACGCCTCCGCCATCGCAGGCGACACCAAAATATGGTCGATACGCAGGCCCAGTTTTCGTTGGAACATCGCGCCGCGATAGTCGAACCATGTGTAAAACGCACCTTCGGGATGGATATGGCGCAAACTGTCAGTCAATCCCAAATCCAGCAGGTTTTGAAACCACTGCCGTTCGACGGACGAACAGTGGATTTTTTCGTGCCATTTTTCAGGGTCGTAACAGTCCGCATCGGCAGGCGCGATATTGAAATCACCCAGCAGCACCAGTTTACCGTAGCGTGCCATTTCGTCGCGGACAAATTCGGTTAACGCGGCAAACCACTGTTCCTTATATTTGAATTTGGGGCTGTCGAGGGCTTCGCCGTTGACGCAATAGACATTGATGACGCGCACGTCGCCGACGGTTGCCGCAATCACGCGCCGTTGCGGATCGTCCGGCAGTGCGGGCAGCCCGATATGCACGTCTTCCGGCGCGCTGCGGCTGACGATTGCCACGCCGTTATAGGTTTTCTGCCCGCTCCAAACACAGTGCCAGCCCATCATTTGCAAGGCGGCGGCCGGAAATTTGTCCTGATCGAGTTTGAGTTCCTGCAAAACCAAAATATCGGGCGGATTGTCGGCAAGCAGGTTCTGCACCTGCGGCAGCCGCACATTGAGCGAATTGACATTCCAAGTGGTGATTTTCATAACATTTCCGAAAAATGCCGTCTGACACGTTCAGACGGCAAAAGGAAAGGATTCTAACACTATACCGCGCGTTTGTTTTCCAAATCGCGGATTGTCCGCAGAATCGTTGCCGCGTCTTCGGAAATCAGGCGGTATTCGATAATGCGGTGGTAACGCGTAAAGTCCACCAGACCGCCCGCCCTCAGGCGGTTCAAATGGCCGGAAACCGCGGTGGCCGGCAGGGATAAGGATTTTGCCAGTTCGGTGATATTGCGTTCGCTGTCCAACAATTGAATCAATATCGCCATACGTTCGGGATGCGCCATCAATTTGAGTATGGTGTGGAGCGGTATTGTGTTCATCGGTATTCCTAAAACCTTTTCCGCCCGCCAAGCGGATTGACGGGCGGCAGATATGGATGATTGTGATTATCTTTATAAATTATATTGTAAATCAATTATTTATGTATGATTGTACAGGATTGTATGTTCCTTTTACCACTATTTTTACAAACAAGCGTAAAGGCAGACCTTCAGACGGCATAAAACTGCCGCCCCTGTCCTTTCCCCCTGTCCTGCCGCCGGCCGGAATCATCCGCATTGTTCAAAAGATGCCTTACAACCGCCGCACGCCTTGCCGATGCCTCCGCGCCGTCGGGCAAACAAAATACCTGCCCGAAACGCTGTTTTTTCTAAAGCATCACGACCTTCACGAAAAATGCCGTCTGAAGAATCTTTCAGACGGCATTTCCTCCCTGAGGCAATAACCGGATTACGGTTAAGCGGTTCCTTGCCTGACACACCAAACAGCAGCCCTCACCCTAAACCTCATGCCACGAAATCCAAACCTATGTCCAACGAACGGCTGCTGTGGGTCAGATAGCCGAGGGCGATGCCGTCCACGCCGGTTTGCGCCACGCGCTTCAGTCGGTCGAAGCCGATGCCGCCCGATGCTTCGCAATAGACGGTGTGGGGGTAGGCGGTTTGCGTGTGGCAGCGGTTTGCCGCTTCTTTCAGGGTTTCGTCGTCCATGTTATCCAGCAAAATCCGTTCCGCGCCCGCCGCGATGGCTTCGTCCAGTTGTGCCAACGTGTCCACTTCGATTTCCACGCAGGTCAATGCTCCGACTGCCTGTTTTGCCTGCCGCACGGCTTGGGCGATACTGCCGCAATAGGCAAGATGGTTGTCTTTGATGAGCACGGCGTCGTCCAAACCCATGCGGTGGTTCACGCCGCCGCCCGCCCTGACGGCGTATTTTTGCAGGACGCGCAGCAGGGGGATAGTTTTGCGGCTGCACACGATGTCTGTACCGTATTCGGCAACTTCGGCAACGGCACGCGCGGTGGCGGTGGCGATGCCGCTCAAGTGCGTGAGGTAGTTGAGCGCGGTGCGTTCGGCGGCGAGCAGCGCACGGGCGTTGCCTTCGACGGCGGCAAGCGTCTGACCTGCGCGGACGGCTTGTCCGTCGTGGATTTCGGCTTGGAAGCGGACGGACGGATCCATCGTCTGAAAGGCGAGGCGTGCCAAGTCCGTGCCGGCGATGACGCCGTCTTCGCGGCTGACGAGGAAGAGTTTGGCGGTTTTGTCGGGGGCGATGACGGCGGCGGATGTAATGTCGCCGCGCCTGCCCAAATCTTCGCTCAAGGCTTGTTCGACCATGGGGCGCAACAGGGTGTCGGGCAGGGGGAAGAGGGTGTTTTCAGACGGCATGGGGTTTCCTTTGTTGAAAAATATTGGTGTTGCACCGATGGGGCAAAACTTGATTTGAGGTCGTCTGAAAATCAGTTAGCGGCTGCCCAGCGGCAGTCCGATATCAGAAATCAACTGATCTGGCAGGACATCGTCGCGGAAGCGGTAAAGCTGCGCGGGACGGCCTTTGCTGCCCGATACGCCGGTATCCGACGGCTCGATGAGGTTTTGCTGCTGAATTTGGCGGCGGAAGTTTTGCTTGTGCAGCAATCTGCCGCTGATGGCTTCGACGCTGTTTTGCAGTTGCAGCAGTGTAAATTCGGGCGGCATCAATTCAAAAATTACGGGGCGGTATTTGATTTTGGCGCGTAGGCGGGATAAGGCTGTTGCCAGTACACGGCGGTGGTCGTGGCGCATGGGCTGCCCCGTGAGCGCGAAGTCGAAGTTTGCCTGCGGCTCGGCGGCTTCCGCTATCAGACCGCTTTCATACAGCATTTCATAGCGTTGCAAAACGTATTCTTCCGACCAGTTTTCCGGTTCGACCCCCCAACACAAATGAATGCACTTGAGCCGCTTTTGGCGCACTTCCTCCGTATCCGCAGAGTTTGCCCAAATGCGCAGGCGGCTGACGATGGCGTCGCGCTGCCCGCCGTCGGTGCGCAAGTCTTCCCACGGGAAATAGCCGTAGCAGTCCTGCCATTTCGCATCCGGGTGCAGGATGCTGTCGGCTGCCTCGCGCACCAGTCCCAAATAGCTGACGTACAAGACGGGCAGGCCTTGCTTGTTTTGACGGCGCGTATCGACAAAGGTGTAAAGCTGTTCTACATAACCCATGGGCTGAGATGTCTGCTTGGCGACCCACATCCTGACCCCTGCCTGCAGGGAGTGGCGAAGCGGTGCAAGCAGGCCGTTGGGCAGTAGCGCTCCTTGGGCAACGGTCAAAACCCTCAAGCTGCCGTTTGTAATGGCGATCAGTACAGGAACCAGCTCGACGATACTTTGCGTATTGGTTGCTGTTTCAGGATAGGCATCCATGCGTGGCTTTCATTCAAGAGAAAACCTTATTGTAAACCAAAGCGGTTTTCAGACGACCTTGCATATTATACTCAAGTTGAGCATAATATAAAAACTATTTGAAACATAGACGGCAAACCTTTATGCCGTCTGAAAAACAGCCACAAGGAAACATCATGCAAACCGCCGCCCGCCGCTCGTTCGATTACGATATGCCCCTCATCCAGATGCCGACTTCCGCCTGCCAAATCCGTCAGGCGTGGGCGAAGGTTGCCGACACGCCCGACCGCGAAACGGCAGGTCGTCTGAAAGACGAAATCAAGGCCTTGCTGAAGGAGAAAAACGCGGTCTTGGTGGCGCATTATTACGTCGATCCGCTGATTCAGGATTTGGCTTTGGAAACGGGCGGATGCGTGGGCGATTCGCTGGAGATGGCGCGTTTCGGTGCGGAACACGAAGCCGGTACGCTGGTGGTGGCGGGCGTGCGCTTCATGGGCGAGAGCGCGAAAATCCTCTGCCCTGAAAAAACGGTGCTGATGCCTGATTTGGAAGCGGAATGTTCTTTGGATTTGGGTTGCCCGGAAGAGGCGTTTTCGGCGTTTTGCGACCAACACCCCGACCGCACGGTGGTGGTGTACGCCAACACTTCCGCCGCCGTGAAAGCGCGTGCCGACTGGGTGGTAACGTCTTCAGTGGCGTTGGAAATCGTGTCGTATCTGAAATCGCGCGGCGAGAAGCTGATTTGGGGGCCAGACCGCCATCTTGGCGACTACATCCGCCGCGAAACGGGTGCGGATATGCTGCTGTGGCAGGGTTCGTGCATCGTCCACAACGAATTCAAAGGGCAGGAATTGGCGGCGTTGAAGGCGGAACATCCCGACACGGTGGTGCTGGTTCATCCCGAATCGCCGCAAAGCGTCATCGAACTGGGCGACGTGGTCGGCTCGACCAGCAAACTGCTCAAAGCCGCCGTATCGCGCCCTGAAAAAAAATTCATTGTGGCGACCGATTTGGGCATCCTGCACGAAATGCAAAAGCAGGCGCCCGACAAAGAATTTATCGCCGCACCGACGGCGGGCAACGGCGGAAGCTGCAAAAGCTGCGCGTTCTGCCCGTGGATGGCGATGAATTCGCTGGGCGGCATCAAATACGCCCTGACGAGCGGACACAACGAAATCCTGTTAGACAGGAAGCTGGGCGAAGCCGCCAAACTGCCTTTGCAGCGTATGCTCGACTTCGCGGCAGGGTTGAAGAAAAAAGATGTGTTCAACGGCATGGGCCCCGCCTGATTTGCCGTCAATATTGCCGTTTCAGACGACCTCTCAAACAAGGACAACACCATGCAAACCGATTGCGACGTATTGATTGCCGGAAACGGGCTGGCGGCACTGACGCTCGCCCTGTCGCTGCCTGAATCATTCCGCATCGTCATTTTGTGCAAAAACCGGCTGGACGACACCGCCAGCCGTCATGCGCAAGGCGGGATTGCGGCTGCGTGGTCGGGAGAGGACGACATCGGAAAACACGTTGCCGATACCTTGAAAGCAGGCGCGGGTTTGTGCGACGAAGCCGCCGTCCGCACCATCTTATCGCAGGGCAAACCGGCAATCGAATGGCTGCTGGCGCAGGGCGTGGCGTTCGACCAAAATAATAACGACCTGCACCTGACGCGCGAAGGCGGGCATACCTGCCGCCGAATCGCCCACGTTGCCGACTACACGGGCGAAGCCGTCATGCAGAGCCTGATTGCCCAAATACGCCGTCGCCCGAACATCCGCGTTTGCGAGCGGCAGATGGCGTTGGACATCCAAACCGAATCAGGCGCAGCGTGCGGACTGACCGTCCTCAACCGCCGAACGCAAGAAACCTACCGCATCCGCGCCCGCCATACCGTACTCGCAGGCGGCGGCTTGGGACAGATTTACGCCGCTACCACCACGCCGCCCGAATGCACGGGCGACGCCATCACCATGGCGATACGCGCAGGCTGCGCAGTCGAAAACCTCGAATTTATCCAATTCCACCCCACAGGCTTGGCAAGGCCGTCTGAAAACGGCCGCACCTTCCTGATTTCCGAAGCCGTGCGCGGCGAAGGCGGTATCCTGACCAACCAAGCGGGCGAACGGTTTATGCCGCATTACGACCGCCGCGCCGAACTCGCGCCGCGCGACATCGTTGCCCGCGCCATCGCCGCCGAAATCGCCAAACAAACGCAAGACTTCGTCTCGCTCGACATCAGCCATCAACCCGCGGCGTTCGTCCGTCAGCATTTCCCGTCCATCCATCGGCACTGCCTGTCCCAATGCGGCCTAGACATCACGCGCCAAGCCATCCCCGTCCGCCCCGTGCAGCACTATACCTGCGGCGGCATCCAAACCGACCCCTGCGGCAGAACCTCCCTGCCACAGCTCTACGCCTTAGGCGAAACCGCCTGCACAGGGCTGCACGGAGCCAACCGCCTCGCCAGCAACTCCCTGCTCGAATGCGTCGTTACCGCCAGGCTTGCCGCCCGAACCATCGCGGACGGACAAGCATTCCAAGCCGAACCATTCCAAAGGCCGTCTGAAAGCCCCTCCTCCGAAGCAGGCATCTTTTCAGACGGCATCCAAAGCGCATTCAGCCGCCCCACCCTGCAAGCGCTCAACCAACACCATCTGGGCATCCTCCGCAACGATACCGGCCTGCGCCGCGCCATCGCCCAACTGCGGCTTTGGAAACAAAACCAAGCCGAGCCGCACACCGCGTCCGAATACGAAAACCGCAACCTGCTCGAATGCAGCCTCGCCGTCGCCCAAGCCGCATACGCAAGGCGGCAAAACATCGGCGCGCATTTCAATAGTGATTGTTAAGGTTGGCAGGTCAGAGAAAATCGTTCAAATAAATTTGAATAGCATGGTTAAGAGATTGGCATTCGGTTTTTATGGTTGCGTAAGTTGGGTTATCAATCTGTTCTATAGTGGATTAACAAAAATCAGGACAAGGCAACGAAGCCGCAGACAGTACAAATAGTACGGAACCGATTCACTTGGTGCTTCAGCACCTTAGAGAATCGTTCTCTTTGAGCTAAGGCGAGGTAACGCCGTACTGGTTTTTGTTAATCCACTATAAAAGCAGAAAGACCGTCTGAAACACTGTTCAGACGGCCTTTTTATTTCCTTAATATTTTACCTGCCCGACTGTTTCCACACGTTTTGCAGGTAGGCGTAGGTCAGCTCGGCGGTGCCGGACACCAGCGCGATGTCGCTGCCCAAGTCTTCGGCTTTGCCCACGCCGACGGGCAAGGCGCCGGCGGCTTTGATGGCGGCGACGCCGGCGGCGGCGTCTTCGATGCCGATGCATTGACGGATATCCGCGCCCACGCCCTCGGCGGCGGCGAGGAAGATGTCGGGGGCGGGTTTGGAATGCGCGACAGCGGCAGGGTCGGCGACGGTGTCGAAGAAGTGGGTCAGCCCCATACGTTCGAGCAGGAACGGGCCGTTTTTACTGGCGGACGCGAGGGCGATTTTTTTTCCGTTTGCCCTCAATGCTTCCAGCAGCGGCAAAATGCCGGGGTACACGTCTTCGGGTTTGACTGCCTGAATCATCTCCAAGTAGTTGTCGTTTTTGCGGCGGGTCAGTTCGGCGAACTCGGCTTCGCCGACGGTTTTGCCGCCGTGCGCGAGGATGCGTTTGAGCGAATCGTCGCGCGACACGCCTTTGAGCTGCTCGTTAAACTTGCGGTCGATGCTGATGCCCAATTCTTCGGCGAGCTTTTTCCATGCGCGGTAGTGGTATTCGGCGGTGTCGGTGATGACACCGTCGAGATCAAAGAGGACTGCGGTAAAAGTCATTTTGCGCCCCCCTTATTTTTCCAACGCAACGGTGTGGCTGCCGTTGAGCGTGATGTCTTTGCCGTACACCTGCAAATCGAGCGGCTCGCCTTTGAGCAGGGTGAAGACCACGTTTTCTTTGCCGACGGCGACTTTAATCAGACGGCCTCGGTAGTTGATGTGGAAGGCGTAGCCTGTCCACGCACTCGGCAGGAACGGTGCGAAGCTGAGTTTGCCGCCCCAAGTTTTCATTTGGGCGAAACCTTGGACGATGGCGAGCCACGAGCCGGTCATGGAGGTGATGTGCAGGCCGTCTTCGGTGTCGTTGTTGTAGTTGTCCAAGTCCAGGCGGGCGGTGCGCTGGTACATTTCCACGGCTTTTTCTTCTTTGCCCAGTTCGGCGGCGAGAATAGAGTGGATACATGGTGACAACGAGCTTTCGTGCACAGTCATCGGTTCGTAGAAGTCGAAGTTGCGGCGTTTTTCGTCCATGTTGAAACGGTCGCCGAAGAAGTAGATGCCTTGCAATACGTCCGCCTGTTTGATGAAGGGCGAACGCAGGATTTTGTCCCACGACCATTTCTGGTTGAGCGGCAAATCGTCGGGCGAAAGCGCGGACACAGGGCGGATGTCTTTGTCGAGGAAGCCGTCGTGCTGCACGAATACGCCGAGTTCTTCGTCATGCGGACGGTACATATTCGCGCTGATGTCCGCCCATTTTTCCAGCTCGGCGGCACTCACGTTCAAATCGGGGCGCGGGTATTTCGCCAAGGCTTCGCGGGTGTAGTCCAATACCCATGCGGCGAGGGTGTTGGTGTACCAGTTGTTGTTGATGTTGTTTTCGTATTCGTTCGGGCCGGTTACGCCGTGAATCATGTATTTGCCGTTGCGTTTGGAGAAGTGGACGCGGTCCGCCCAGAAGCGGGACACTTCGACCAAGACTTCCAAGCCTTCTTTGGCAAGATAGCTTTCGTCGCCGGTGTAGTTGGTGTAGTTGTAGATGGCGTAAGGAATCGCGCCGTTGCGGTGGATTTCCTCGAAGGTAATTTCCCATTCGTTGTGGCACTCGATGCCCGTAAACGTCACCATCGGATAGAGTGCGCCCGCCAAGCCCTGTTCGCGCGCGTTGTGTTGCGCCTGCGGCAGTTGGTTGCGGCGGTATTGCAGCAGGTTGCGGGTAACTTCGGGTTCCGCCAGTGCGAGGTAAAGCGGCACGGCATAGGCTTCGGTGTCCCAATAGGTCGCGCCGCCGTATTTTTCGCCGGTAAAGCCTTTCGGGCCGATGTTCAGGCGTGCGTCTTCGCCGTAGTAGGTGGAGAACAGTTGGAACAGGTTGAAGCGGATGCCCTGCTGCGCTTCGTCGCTGCCTTCGATAACCACGTCGGCGATTTCCCAACGGTGCAGCCAGCCTGCTTTGTGTGCTTCCAGTAAGGTTTCAAACGCAACGCCTGCGATTTTTTCCGACAAGGCGCGGCCTGCGGCTTTCACGGCTTCCAAGCCCTGATAATCGCGGCTGGTGGTAACAATCACGCGTTTTTCAAAGGTTTCAGGCGTGCCGCCGACTTCGGCTTCAAAAGAATTAGAAACTTGCCAATCGGATTGGCTGCCGCCGAGGGCTTTGAAGCTGCCGGCGAAGGTTTGCTCGGCGTTGACGATAAATTGTTCCACGCCGAAAGGATTGGCGACGGTTTGGGTGGCAATGTAGGAGCGGTCGTCTGAAACGCCTTTGTCCAATACCTGCCAGAATTTTTCTTCGTAGTTGGAGTCTTCGTTTTTCACGTCGGCATCGATGATGGAATCGATGCGGACTTGGTGGGTTTTGCCGTCAACAGATACGGCTTCCCAACGGATGAGAGCCAGCTCTTTTTGCGCGACGGATAGGAATTTGCACACATCGAAACGCACGCCGAATACGGTGAACGAGCGGCGCAACACGCCGTGCTGCATATCGAGTTCGACAGAGAAGTCGGCAACGTCGTTTTTTGCCAAATCCACTTCTTGACCATCGACAAAGATTTTGACTTTGCTGAAATTGAGCGCATTGATGGCTTTGCCGAAATATTTGGGATAGCCGTTTTTCCACCAGCCGACGCGGGTTTTGTCGGGGAACCACACGCCGGCGATGTAGGTGCCCAAGTGGCTGTCGGCGGAATAGGTTTCCTCAAAGCTGCCGCGCATACCCATATAGCCGTTGCCCAAGCTGGTCAGGCTCTCTTGCAGCCGTTTGTGTTCTTTTTCCAGTTTTGCCGAACGCAGCGTCCAAGGGCTGATTTCCATAATTCTTGTGTACATCGTAAAGCTCCTGTTTTGATGGTTTTATGGCAAACCGTTTGGAAATACGGTTTGCCTTATTGAATCGGATAAAGCGTCGGCAGAAGTTTCAGACGGCCTTTCTGCCGATAAATAAAAAGATTATGCGCCGCCGTGTGTTTCTTTAATCAGGAACACGGAAAACGCGCCCAGCAGCAGTACAAAACCCGCCGCCAAAAACATATTGGCCTGCAAGCCGCCCAGCATCGGGAAAAGCACGAAACTCAGCAGCGAAGCGACGATTTGCGGCATACAGATAGAGCCGTTAAACAGGCCCAAGTAAGTGCCCATATGCTTGCCCGACAAGGCGTTGGTCACAATCGTCAGCGGATAAGTGATAATGCCCGCCCAAGCGATGCCGATTAAGGTATAAGACAACACCAGCGCGTATTGGTTGCCGATGAAGAAAACGGAGAAAAAGCCGAGCGCGCCCAAAGCCAAACAGCCGAAATAACCCGCCTTATGGTATTTATTCGGTACTTTTGCCAGAATAAACGAACAGATAACGGCAGCAATGGATTGTACCGCCGCCAAAACGCCGTACCAGTTGCCTGCTTCTTGGTAGCCTACGGAGGAGGCATCAGTTGTCTGCCAAACGTTTTCCGCAATCGCGCCTGCCGAGTAAGTCCACATATATTGAAAGGCGAACCAGCAGAAAAACTGTACCAGAGTAACCGTCCAAAACGCTTTAGGTGCGGTTTTTAAGAGTTCGAACCAGTTGGCTTTTTCCTGATTCGCGGCGACATCGATGCCGTGGTAACGGGCGTAGGTTTCCGGGTCGTATTCTTTGACTTTGAAGATTGTGAACGCACTGGTAATAATCAGTAACGCCGCGCCCACATAGAATGCTACGACCACGGTTTGTGGCACAACGCCTTTCTCGGCGGTGTTCGCCAAACCGATATACGCAAACACAAACGGCAGAATCGCCGCCACGACCGCGCCCGTATTCGCTAAGAAACTTTGAATCCCGTAGGCGTAGCTTTTCTGCTCCTCGTTGACCATATCGCCGACCATCATCTTAAACGGCTGCATCGCCATATTCGACGACACGTCCAACAGCGCAATCATCAGCGCGCCGAACGACAAGGCTGCCAGCGACGCATAGCCGAAACCGAAGCTGCCCGAGTTCGGCATCAAAATCATCACGATAACCGCAATCAGCGTGCCGTAAAGCAGATACGGCAGGCGGCGGCCGCCCAAGCGCGGCTTCCAAGTGCGGTCTGAGTAGTAGCCCACTATCGGCTGCACCAGCATCCCCGCCAGCGGCGGCAGGATGAAAAACCAGCCCAAATTGTGCGGGTCTGCGCCTAGCGTTTGAAAAATGCGGCTCATTTGCGAGCTTTGCAGGGTAAAGGCCGTCTGAACGCCGAGATAGCCGAAGCTCAACATCCAAATCGTGCTTTTGGCCAGCGCGGGCAAACCTTGTTTTACTGTTTGAGGCGTATATTCCGACATAAGGTAAATCCTTTTTTGATTTGAAAAGTATAGTGGATTAAATTTAAACCAGTACGGCGTTGTCTCGCCTTAGCTCAAAGAGAACGATTCTCTAAGGTGCTGAAGCACCAAGTGAATCGGTTCCGTACTATCTGTACTGTCTGCGGCTTCGTCGCCTTGTCCTGATTTAAATTTAATCCACTATATTTGCTTTGGAAAATCTGAAATGGTTGCCGGTGCGGTGATCCCCTATCATTATTATTTTTTTTGTCTGTATAATTTCAAAGGGATAGGCGGATTTTATGAATCCTGCCCGATTTTGGCAATACCGGTTCGCGGATAAACTGGCTTAAATCAAATTATCGGTTAAAATGTCCGTCTGAAATTTGTTTGATGAAAACGAGAAAACTATGTCCCAACAATACGTCTATTCCATGCTGCGTGTGAGCAAGGTTGTGCCGCCGCAGAAAACCATCATTAAAGATATTTCCCTTTCCTTCTTCCCCGGCGCGAAAATCGGCCTGCTCGGTTTGAATGGCGCGGGCAAGTCCACTGTGCTGCGGATTATGGCGGGTGTGGATAAGGAATTTGAGGGCGAAGCCGTGCCGATGGGTGGCATCAAAATCGGCTATTTGCCGCAAGAGCCGGAGCTTGATCCTGAGAAAACTGTGCGCGAGGAAGTGGAAAGCGGTTTGGGCGAAGTGGCGGCGGCGCAGAAACGCTTGGAAGAAGTGTATGCCGAGTACGCCAATCCTGATGCGGATTTTGACGCGTTGGCAGAAGAGCAGGGCCGCTTGGAAGCGATTATTGCGGCGGGTTCGTCCACGGGCGGCGGTGCAGAACATGAATTGGAAATCGCTGCCGACGCGCTGCGCCTGCCTGATTGGGATGCCAAAATCGGCAATTTGTCCGGCGGTGAAAAACGCCGCGTCGCTTTGTGCAAACTCTTGTTGAGCAAGCCCGATATGCTGCTACTGGACGAGCCGACCAACCACTTGGATGCGGAATCTGTCGAATGGCTGGAGCAATTCTTGGTCCGCTTCCCCGGTACAGTCGTTGCCGTAACACACGACCGCTACTTCTTGGACAACGCCGCCGAATGGATTTTGGAACTTGACCGCGGACACGGTATCCCGTGGAAAGGCAATTACTCGTCTTGGCTGGAGCAGAAAGAAAAACGCTTGGAAAACGAGGCGAAATCCGAAGCCGCGCGCGTGAAAGCGATGAAGCAGGAATTGGAATGGGTGCGCCAAAATGCCAAAGGCCGCCAAGCCAAGTCCAAAGCGCGTTTGGCGCGTTTTGAGGAAATGAGCAACTACGAATACCAAAAACGCAATGAAACGCAGGAAATCTTCATTCCCGTTGCCGAGCGTTTGGGTAATGAAGTGATTGAATTTGTGAACGTTTCCAAATCGTTCGGCGATAAAGTGCTGATTGACGATTTGAGCTTCAAAGTGCCTGCGGGCGCGATTGTCGGCATCATCGGTCCGAACGGCGCGGGTAAATCGACGCTGTTCAAAATGATTTCGGGCAAAGAGCAGCCCGATTCGGGTGAAGTGAAAATCGGCCAAACCGTGAAAATGAGCCTGATTGACCAAAGCCGCGAGGGTTTGCAAAACGATAAAACCGTGTTCGACAACATTGCCGAAGGCCGCGATATTTTGCAGGTCGGACAGTTTGAAATCCCCGCCCGCCAGTATTTGGGACGCTTCAACTTTAAAGGCAGCGACCAAAGCAAAATCGCAGGTCAATTGTCTGGCGGCGAACGCGGCCGTCTGCACTTGGCAAAAACCTTGTTGGGCGGCGGCAATGTGTTGCTGTTGGACGAACCGTCCAACGACCTCGACGTGGAAACCCTGCGCGCGCTGGAAGACGCATTGCTGGAATTTGCCGGCAGCGTGATGGTCATTTCGCACGACCGCTGGTTCCTCGACCGCATCGCTACGCATATCTTGGCGTGTGAAGGCGACTCCAAATGGGTGTTCTTCGACGGTAACTATCAGGAGTATGAAGCCGATAAAAAACGCCGACTCGGCGAAGAAGGCGCGAAACCGAAACGGATTAAATATAAACCGGTAACACGTTAAACAAAATGCCGTCTGAAACCATTCAGACGGCATTTCTGCAAGATAACCCCGGTTAAAACAGCATCGCAATCTGCAAGACAATCAACGTCATTACCGCCGCAGCCATGTCGTCCGCCATAATACCCAGCCCACCATGCAGATTTTTATCAAACCAGCCGACCGGAGGCGGTTTGAGCGCGTCAAACAGACGGAATAGGACAAACGCCGCCAGCCACCATGCCCACTTGAACGGAACGAAAGCCAGTACAAACATCATGGCGACGATTTCATCCCAAACAATACCGCCATGATCGGATACCCCTGTTTCCTTTTCCGCATATGCGCAAATGCGTATGCCCCACATAAACAGCACCATACATAAAAAAGCCAACAACAGGCCGTCCACACCCGTCAAAATCAATACGAACGCCAAAGGTAACGCCGCCAAAGTACCGAAGGTACCCGGTGCAAACGGAGCAAGCCCGCTGCCGAAACCAAATGCCAAAAAACACAACGGCCGTTTGAGCAGCCATGCAAAGTTAGGTTTAAAATCAGCCAAAATGATCAAATCCTGAAGAGTGAAGTTTCAATTCCCTGCCGTCACTATCCAAAATCTTCAGACGGCATTCCCCATTGATTTTACCGATACGCGTTACCGGCACGCCGCATCGTTCCGATGCGGCAAGCACGCTTTCGCGGCAACTTTCCGATGCGGTAAATACCAGTTCGTAATCATCGCCGCCGGCCAAAGTATAAGACAGCCATTGAGAACGTGGCAAAATATCTTTCAATACGGATAAAGACGGCAATTTATCCGCAAAAATTTCCGCACCCACACCAGAAGCGGTCAAAATATGCCCTATATCCTGAGCCAGCCCATCGGAAACATCCTGTGCCGCATGGGCGACAGGCAATAAGGCAAGTCCCAGTTCAACCCTTGGTTCAGGACGGAGCAACTTCTGTTCGCACACGGCAAATACATCGTCAGGCAAAACACACTGTTTCAGACGACAGTTCAAAGCCGCCGCCGCCATCCCTATATGCCCGGACACCCAAACATCATCGCCCACTGCCGCCGCATTACGCTTCAATGCCCTCCCCTTCGGCAATTCGCCGATAATGGTTACATTGAACGCCATATCGCCCTTGGTCGTATCGCCGCCGATTAACGTTACGCCAAACTTTTTTGCCAAACCGAAAAAGCTGCTGCAAAACCGTTTCAGCCATACCTCATCCAATTCGGGCAACGCCGCACTTAACAACACCCAACGCGGTATCGCACCCATCGCCGCCATATCTGAAATATTGACGGCCAAAACCTTCCAAGCCAAGTCTTCAGGTTTGACATCTGCAAAAAAATGCCTGTCCTTCAAAAGCATATCCGCACTGAAACACAAATCGAAACCCTCACGCGGGCGGATAATTGCCGCATCGTCGCCTATGCCCAATACGACATCCTTATCCGTGCCTGTTTGCAAATACCGTTTGATGAAGTCGAATTCTTTCATGTCGCAAAATGTCCGAACGCACCGCCATGTTGATTTTTATTGATCTGCTGTATTTTACGCAGTACCGCACATAAAACGCAGCACCGCGTACAGCACTGATTTGAGAGAGTTTGTTCCCTCACAAACAAATCCAAATTCTATCGCCTTCAAAACCGGAGTTTCAAGCACCAGGAAGATTTTGATGAAGCATAAACCCTACCCCATATTCTGACAATAACCGTTTCCGCAAGCATCCTAAAAACAAACCCCGCAAAAGCGGGGTTTGTTTTGTTTCATCAGAACCGATTAAAGTTTGATACGTAAACCTCTTCTCTTATACAAAAGAGGAATCCAACCCTACCCATCGGCAAGATGCTTTTAAAGCTTATTGTTGGGTGTGAACATGAGCCGGAGCAACCTGACGGGTTACGATGCTGCGGATTTTCACGTCAACACGGCGGTCAGGTTCGATACATGCAATCAGAGCCTCACGTTTCTTGGCTTTAGAGGCTTTTGCACCCAGTTTGGCAACTTCAGCTTCACAAACTTGAGTCATTTGCGCTTGAGATTCGCCCAAGCCGACAGCAGAAGTTTTAGAGGCAGGCACACCGTTGCTGACCAAGTAGTTTGCCACTACGTTGGCGCGACGCTCGGACAGAGCCTGGTTGTATTTTTCAGAACCCATGAAGTCGGTATGACCTTCAACACGTACGGATTGTACGTTGGTTTGACCCAGGCGTTGGGCCAATACTTTCAGGTTGTCTTGGGCTTCGGCACGCAGTACGTCTTTGTCGAAACCGAACAGGGTTTTGGCAGACAGAGAAACGGTTTCGTCAACATATTGCGGAGCCTGCTCTACAACAGCAACAGGAGCCGGTTCAACTGCATCGCCACACTCTACACGACCTTGGGTTGCTTTGTCGAAGTAGGTGTTTTTCCAGCATTCGCCGTAGTTGTTGCGTACGACTTCTTGTGATTGGCCGCTCACGGTATAACCGTGAATATGAGCTTCGCTCGCCATAGCAGTGCCGGAAGCGAGCAATGCAACGAATAATGCGCTTAATTTCAGCTGTTTGGTCATTTTATTCCCTCATTAAATTTGTACAGCAGATACAGGAGCAACTGCTGAATTGCCAACATACAGGCCGCTGTAGAAACATGGCGGCAAATCGGATATTTCAGTCTCCACTATAAAGAAGCAGGGGGCGGACTGTCAATACTCAACGCCTGAAAACAACCGTAAAACAGCCTGTTTCCTGATAGTCTATCATGCCGAAAAATCAATTCCGTGTCATTACTTTAGGGGGATTTTTTCCATATCGCACGATTGACGTTGCACAAAAACAACAAACATACCGGCAAAGCCCCATACCGTACCAGCAAGAAAATATGATAAATTATAAACAATGTTCAGCCACCCGACACAGACCCACACCGACCCGCCATGAAATTACAGCAATTAAAATACGCCTTAGAAGTTTACCGGCACAACCTGAACGTTTCCGAAGCAGCCGAAGCCTTATTCACATCACAACCCGGCATCTCCAAACAAATCAAATTGTTGGAAGAAGAAATCGGCATTCAGATTTTTATCCGCAGCGGAAAGCGCGTGGTTTCCGTCTCTCAGCCGGGCAAAGCGGTTTTGGATATTGCCGAACGTATTTTGCGTGATGTACAGAACATTAAAAATATCGGCAGCGAGTTTACCGGACAGGACAGCGGTTCGCTGACGGTTGCCACGACGCATACTCAGGCACGCTATGCCCTACCCTTGATTGTTGCCGATTTTGTGAAACGCTATCCGAAAGTCAATCTGACCATCAAACAGGGAAGCCCTGCCGCCATCGCCCAAATGGTTACTTCGGGAGAGTCTGATTTGGCAATTGTTACAGAGCGTATAGACGACCATCCCGAACTGGGCAAACTCCCCTGCTATGACTGGACACACGCGGTGATTGTACCGAACGACCACCCCTTGCTCGAATGCAGAAACCCCCTCCGTATTGAAGATTTGGCGAGGTTTCCGCTGATTACTTATGAATTTGCATTCAACACGGGCAGCAGCATCGCGCGGGCATTTTCCAAAGCCTGTTTGGAACAGCCGGATGTCGCATTGGCGGCGGCGGATACGGACGTATTGAAGACTTATGTGCGCTTGGGTTTGGGCGTGGGACTGATGGCGAAAATGGCGTACAACCCGGATACGGACGGCGATTTGCAGCTTGTGGATGCGGCACACCTGTTCGAGCCGTCGCCGACGTGGATTGCTTTGCGCAGCGATACTTATTTGCGCGGATATGCCTACGACTTTATCCAAGCGTTTGCGCCGCACCTGACACGCGAGAAGGTGGATAGGATTCTGTACACGCCCATCAGCGAGGATTTTTCGATTTAGGCGGCTGCCGGTTTTCAGACGGTACTTTGCGGCAGATACAACAAACAGGGCAGATGTTTCCGTCTGCCCTGTGTTTATTGAGAATGCCGTCTGAAATGTTCGTACGGGTTAATCAAATGGCGTGCGAACAACCGGATACCATCTTCTTCAACACCTGCAGATTGAGAATCTTGATGTGTTTGTGTTCGACGGAAATCAATCTTTCCTGATGGAACTTGGATAATGTGCGGCTGACGGTTTCAAGTTTCAGCCCGAGATAACTGCCGATTTCTTCGCGGGACATTCTTAAGATGAAGTCGTTGGCGGCGAAACCGCGCGAGTAGAGCCTTTGGGAGAGGTTCAACAGAAAGGCGGCAATCCGCTCTTCGGCGCGCATATTGCCCAAAAGCAACATCACGCCCTGATCGCGCACAATTTCGCGGCTCATCATGCGGAAAAAGTGGGTACGCAGGCTTGGGATATTCTGACCGAGCTCTTCGATATGGGTAAACGGTAACTCGCATACCTCACTGTCTTCCAAGGCGACCGCGTCGCAACTGTGCACATGGGCACAGATGCCGTCCATGCCGATGAGTTCGCCCGACATAAAAAAACCCGTTACCTGATCACGTCCGTCCTGACTGGCGACGGTTGTTTTGAAGAAGCCTGCACGGATGGCAAAGAGCGAAGTAAAGGCTTCGCCAGCACGGAACAGGTATTCGCCCTTTTTCAAACGGCGGCTTTGGCGGATAACGGCATCGAGTTGGCTGAACTCGTTGGGCAGCAATCCGACAGGCAGACAGAGTTCCCGCAGGGAACAGGAAGAACACAAGGTTTTCATCTGATGTGTAGTATTATGCGAAGCCATACCGTACCTTTTCGTGTGTTTTGCCCCATCCCGATTATGTGCTTGTTGACACATATCAAGACAGGTTTATCATACTGTGGCATTCTACCAAACTATCCAAAATTTGACTAACATCATAAAACCGCACACACACCATGAAAATTATTCAGATACAGAACAATCACAATGTAAACAATGACCGCCCCGAGTTTGACCGCGCGCTGATTGCCAGCCTGCCCGCCAGCGGCCCGCGCTATACTTCCTACCCTACCGCCGACCGTTTCCATGACGGTTTCCGAGAAGGCGAATATATCAAAGCTTTACATTTGCGCGGTATGGGCGCGTTAAACAAACCGCTTTCCCTTTACATTCACATTCCGTTCTGCAACACCATCTGCTACTACTGCGGCTGCAACAAAATCATCACCAAAGACAAAAGCCGCGCCGATGCCTACATCGAATATCTTGAAAAAGAAATGGAACTGCTCGCCCCGCATCTGAACGGACGGCACCAGCTTGCCCAACTGCACTTCGGCGGCGGCACGCCGACCTTTTTGAGCGACGAACAGATCGAACGCGTCTTCCGTATGATACGCAAACATTTCGAACTGATACCGTCCGGCGAATACTCCATCGAAATCGACCCGCGCAAAGTCAGCCGCGACACCGTCCTCATGCTCGGCAGGCTCGGCTTCAACCGCATGAGCGTCGGCATTCAGGATTTCGACCCCAAAGTGCAGGCGGCGGTCAACCGTATCCAAAGCTACGAAGAAACCAAAGAAGTCATCGATGCCGCCCGTGAGGCAGGGTTCAAATCCGTCAGCGTCGATTTGATTTACGGTCTGCCGCACCAGACTTCGGAAAGCATCAAGACCACCATAGACACGGTTTTGTCGCTCGATCCCGACCGCCTCGCCCTTTACCACTACGCCCACCTGCCGCACGTGTTCAAACCGCAACGCCGCATCGATACCGCCGCCGTCCCCGACAGCGAAGAGAAGCTCGATATGCTGCAATACTGCGTCCAAACCCTGACAGAGCGCGGCTACGTCTTCATCGGCATGGACCATTTCGCCAAACCTGACGACGAACTCTCCATCGCCCTCAAAGAAGGCTTCCTCCAGCGCAACTTCCAAGGCTATTCGACCTACGCGGATTGCGATTTGGTCGCCATCGGCGTGTCGTCCATCGGCAAAATCGGCAGCACCTATTCCCAAAACGAACGCGACATCGATGCCTACTATGCCGCCATCGACGAAGGCAGACTGCCCATCATGCGCGGTTATCAGCTCAATCAGGACGACATCCTGCGCCGCAATATCATTCAGGATTTGATGTGCCGCTTCGCGCTCGACTACCGGATTTACGAAAGTATGTTCGGCATCCCGTTCGACCGCTATTTCAAAGACGAACTGGCGGATTTGGAAAAACTCGCCGGTTTGGGATTGGTGCGCCTGAACAGCCACGGGCTGACCGTTACACCGAAAGGACGCTTCCTCATCCGCAACATCGCCATGGTCTTCGATTACCACCTGCGCCACAAGGAAACCAAGGCGAAATATTCGCAAACGGTGTGATTGCGGCTAACGTACAAATGCCGTCTGAAAGGCTTTTTCAGACGGCATTTTGCTGCCGGCAGGATAAGTGTTTTCAAGGACAGGCGGCGGCATATCATAACGTTCCGCACCTCTGTGTCCGACCGTTCCGAAACCAAGATATAGCGGATTAAATTTAAACCAGTACGGCGTTGCCTCGCCTTGCCGTACTATTTGTACTGTCTGCGGCTTCGTCGCCTTGTCCTGATTTTTGTTAATCCGCTATACCAAACGGCATATCCCGACAGAACAGATTGTGCATAAGGCACAAGCCCGCACATTCCATCAACGAAATGCCGTCTGAACACGGGTTCAGACGGCGTCAGTATTTTACAATCAGAACACTGCCTGCAAAATCAAATAGCTAGCAACCGACAATACGGCGGCGGCAGGCAGGGTAATGACCCACGCCAAACCGATGGGCTTCATCAGTTTCCAGTTGGCATTGCGGTTGACCAAACCGATACCGAGTACCGCGCCGACCAAGATATGCGTACTGGAAACAGGCAGCCCCATCAGCGACGCGCCCATCACGACGGATGCGGCGGACAGTTCGGCGGTAAAGCCCGAGGCGGGATGCATTTCCGCCAAACTCGTACCGACGGTTTTAATCACCTCTTTACCGACAAACCACAAACCGACAATCAGCGCGATACCGAAAGTCAGCATGGCAATCGGTGGAACGGCATTTTGCGCGGCAACGCTGTTCGTCCTCAAAACATCCATAATCGCGGCAAACGGACCGATGGCGTTGGCGATATCGTTCGCCCCATGGCTGAATGCGAAACCGCATGCGGTAAAGACCTGCATCCATGAAAACATCTGAAAGGTCGATTTGCCCAAATCTTTACGCTTGAGGCTTTTGGCAAAAACAAATGTACCCATCCACACCGCCGCGCCTATCATAAAGATGGTCAGGAAGCTGTTGACGTTGCTCATCCCCAAATGCAGGTTTTTCAAGCCCTTGAAAATCAGCATAGCGGAAATCATCATCGCGCCGAACGAAGCGATGAAGGGAACCCACGAATGCAGCGCCTTGTAAGAATCGACATTGTCTTTGCGGTTGTCGAACACATACAGCCCCCGATAATACTCGGATTGCAGCTCTTGTGGATCGAATTCGGGCTCGTCGTAAATTTGCGCGTCGTGCGCCATTTTGGTGGCGTACTCGACTTTTTCGGCTTCGGACAAACCCTCGAAAAACAGGCGGTGCTGTTCTTTATACGCCTTTTTTTCCTGCTTGATGCCCTTGAGCGTGCCTTCCGCCCAAGCGTTGTAATCTAAGACGTTTTTCTTGACGCGCGAAAACAGGAAATAGGACACCGCGCCGCCCAACACGGGCGACAATACCCAAGACATCCCGATTTCGCCCAGCTTGCCCCACCGTATCAACGCCACCCCGTCCGCATTATGCGTAAACGCCATACACAACGCACTGCCGACGATGCCGCCGATAATCGCGTGCGTCGTCGAAACCGGCAGGCCTTTGCGGGACGCGAACAGCAGCCACAACGCCGCCGCCAAAAGTGCGGACATCATAATAAACACAAACTGTATGGGTTCGAGGTCCATACCGTTCAGATTGACGATGCCTTTGCGTATGGTATCGGTTACCTCGCCGCCCGCGATGACCGCGCCGCTGACTTCAAACACCGCCGCAATCAGCAAAGCCTGCGGGATGGTCAGCGTGCCGGAACCGACGCTGGTGCCGAAAGAATTGGCAATATCGTTGCCGCCGACGTTGAACGCCATAAACACGCCGAACATCGTGGCGATGATGAAAAGCACGCTGTTATTGTAGTGGGTATAACCCAAACCCCAATAGATAAAATAGCCGACTATGCCTACCAGCATGGCGGCAAAGACGGCGTTAATCAGTTTCAAGTTCGCACTCATTTGAGTTTGAGCCATGGAAGATTCCTTAGTGAACACAGAAGGGTTTTCGCGGATATTGTAACCTTTTGCAATCCGTCTTGAAACATTTATTTACACTGCGGCAGCAAATCAATATACGAGCGTCAATACACGTTAAAATGGCGTTTTGCACACGGTTTGGGAGCGGAAATGGAAACACAGCTTTACATCGGCATTATGTCGGGAACCAGTATGGACGGGGCGGATGCCGTGCTGGTACGGATGGACGGCGGCAAATGGCTGGGCGCGGAAGGGCACGCCTTTACCCCCTACCCTGACCGGTTGCGCCGCAAATTGCTGGATTTGCAGGACACAGGCACAGACGAACTGCACCGCAGCAGGATGTTGTCGCAAGAACTCAGCCGCCTGTATGCGCAAACCGCCGCCGAACTGCTGTGCAGTCAAAACCTCGCACCGTGCGACATTACCGCCCTCGGCTGCCACGGGCAAACCGTCCGACATGCACCGGAACACGGTTACAGCGTACAGCTTGCCGATTTGCCGCTGCTGGCGGAACGGACGCGGATTTTTACCGTCGGCGACTTCCGCAGCCGCGACCTTGCAGCCGGCGGACAAGGTGCGCCGCTCGTCCCCGCCTTTCACGAAGCCCTGTTCCGCGACGACAAAGAAACACGCGCGGTGCTGAACATCGGCGGGATTGCCAACATCAGCGTACTCCCGCCCGACGCACCCGCCTTCGGCTTCGACACAGGGCCGGGCAATATGCTGATGGACGCATGGACGCAGGCACACTGGCAGCTGCCTTACGACAAAAACGGTGCAAAGGCGGCACAAGGCAACATATTGCCGCAACTGCTCGACAGGCTGCTCGCCCACCCGTATTTCGCACAACCCCACCCCAAAAGCACGGGGCGCGAACTGTTTGCCCTAAATTGGCTCGAAACCTACCTTGGCGGCGGTGAAAACCGATACGACGTATTACGGACGCTTTCCCGTTTTACCGCGCAAACCGTTTGCGACGCCGTCTCACACGCAGCGGCAGATGCCCGTCAAATGTACATTTGCGGCGGCGGCATCCGCAATCCTGTTTTAATGGCGGATTTGGCAGAATGTTTCGGCACACGCGTTTCCCTGCACAGCACCGCCGAACTGAACCTCGATCCGCAATGGGTGGAGGCGGCCGCATTTGCGTGGTTGGCGGCGTGTTGGATTAACCGCATTCCCGGTAGTCCGCACAAAGCGACCGGCGCATCCAAACCGTGTATTCTAGGCGCGGGATATTATTATTGAGCGCAAACGCCGTCTGAAAGCCCGTCCTGCCGCTCAGACGGCATTTTTACACCTTTTCATTTACAAAATCTTAAAATCCCTTTACACTCAAAACCCATTCAAAACAAAACAAAACCCGCTATGAAAATCCTGCTCCTCCTCATCCCCCTCGTCCTCACAGCCTGCGGCACACTGACCGGCATACCCGCCCACGGCGGCGGCAAACGCTTTGCCGTCGAACAGGAACTCGTCGCCGCATCGTCCCGCGCCGCCGTCAAAGAAATGGATTTGTCCGCCCTGAAAGGACGCAAAGCCGCCCTTTACGTCTCCGTTATGGGCGACCAAGGTTCGGGCAACATAAGCGGCGGACGCTACTCCATCGACGCACTGATACGCGGCGGCTACCACAACAACCCCGACAGCAGCACCCGATACAGCTACCCCGCCTACGACACTACCGCCACCACCAAATCCAACGCGCTCTCCAGCGTTACCACTTCCACATCGCTCTTAAACGCCCCCGCCGCCGCCCTGACTAGAAACAGCGGACGCAAAGGCGAACGCTCCGCCGGACTGTCCGTCAACGGCACGGGCGACTACCGCAACGAAACCCTGCTCGCCAATCCCCGCGACGTTTCCTTCCTGACCAACCTCATCCAAACCGTCTTCTACCTGCGCGGCATCGAAGTCGTACCGCCCGAATACGCCGACACCGACGTATTCGTAACCGTCGACGTATTCGGCACCGTCCGCAGCCGTACCGAACTACACCTCTACAACGCCGAAACCCTTAAAGCCCAAACCAAGCTCGAATATTTCGCCGTCGACCGCGACAGCCGGAAACTGCTGATTGCCCCTAAAACCGCCGCCTACGAATCCCAATACCAAGAACAATACGCCCTCTGGATGGGACCTTACAGCGTCGGCAAAACCGTCAAAGCCTCAGACCGCCTGATGGTCGATTTCTCCGACATCACCCCCTACGGCGACACGACCGCCCAAAACCGTCCCGACTTCAAACAAAACAACGGTAAAAACCCCGATGTCGGCAACGAAGTCATCCGCCGCCGTGAAGGAGAATAAACCGTGAAACCGCTGCGCAGACTAACAAACCTCCTTGCCGCCTGCGCCGTAGCGGCGGCCGCACTCATACAGCCCGCCCTCTCGGCGGACTTGGCGCAAGACCCGTTCATTACCGATAACGCCCAACGGCAGCACTACGAACCCGGCGGCAAATACCACCTCTTCGGCGACCCGCGCGGCAGCGTTTCCGACCGCACCGGTCAAATCAACGTCATCCAAGACTATACCCACCAGATGGGCAACCTGCTCATCCAACAGGCAAACATCAACGGCACAATCGGCTACTACACCCGCTTTTCAGGACACGGACACGAAGAACACGCCCCCTTCGACAACCACGCCGCCGACAGCGCAAGCAAAGAACAAGGCAACGTTGACGAAGGCTTTACCGTATACCGGCTCAACTGGGAAGGATACGAACACCATCCTGCCGATGCCTACGACGGACCCAAAGGCAGCGACTATCCCGACCCCACGGGCGCAAGGGACGAATACACCTATCACGTCAATGGCACAGCCCGCAGTATCAAACTCAATCCGACCGACACCCGCGACATCAGACAACGCATATCCGACAACTACAACAACCTCGGCAGCAATTTCTCCGACCGCGCCGATGAAGCCAACAAAAAAATGTTCGAGCACAATGCCAAGCTCGACCGCTGGGGCAACAGCATGGAGTTTATCAACGGCGTCGCCGCCGGCGCGCTTAACCCTTTTATCAGCGCGGGCGAAGCCTTGGGCATAGGCGACATACTGTACGGAACGGGTTATGCCATAGACAAAGCCGCGATGCGCAACATCGCCCCCTTGCCCACCGAGGGCAAATTCGCCGTCATCGGCGGCTTTGGCAGCGTGGCGGGCTTTGAAAAGAATACGCGCGAAGCCGTTGACCGGTGGATACAGGAAAATCCCAATGCCGCCGAAACCGTCGAAGCCCTAGCCAACGTCCTGCCGTTTGCCAAAGTCAAAGGATTGGTGAAGGCGGCGAAACTGGGGAGGGCGGCAAAACTAGGGAAGGCAAAGGTTAGCGAGGATTTTGCTGTTGCCACACAAGCCAAATACAAGCAATATGGGGATGCGCATTCTGCCAATGCCCAATCGGCATTAGCTAAGAAATTGTCAGGTTTGGAAGATGCTCAAAATAGTGCGTCTAGGACGAAAACTTTACCTGATGGGAGAATCAGGTATTATGAAGCTGAGCGATTTGCTAGAACTGAGGGAAGAACGAGGGGTAATAGCTTTGTTACAGAATATAATCCTAAAACAGGTAGTACCCGACAATGGACAGAAAATTATGACCATAGCGGGAACGTAACTATGGTTCATCCTAAATCAATTAACGGACAAAGTGTAACCTCTCAGCATTATCCACCAACAAAACAGGAATTAGATTCATGGTAAAAATAACTCAACAATACGCATATTCTGAACTGCTCAGATTGTTCAATCAAAACGCTTCGGATGAAAAAATTGCGAATCTTGCTTTTGATTTTCTGTATGCTTGGTCAAAAGATAATTCTCCAGAATCGCGTAATATAATCTATGATTTAGCACTTATCGGTGAACCGGGTATGGAACTGACCCGTAATGACATAAAAGAATTGATTGACAGTTTAGTTGAGTAAGTATAGGTCGGGTTAAAAATTCAACAATCAAAATGCCGTCTGAAACCGTGTTTAATTTTCAGACGGCATTTCCTTCATTTGAAATAGGATATTGAGAACTGAGTTCTTCAAAAATCCTACACCTGCTCCTTCCACGGCAGCACCTTGGTCAAAACGGCAGACGGCTACAAAGCCATCGCCCGTATCCGAGCCGGCGACCGCGTCTTTGCCAAGGACGAGGCAAGCGGAAAAACAGGATACAAACCCGTTACCGCCCAATACGGCAATCCGTACCAGGAAACCGTTTACATTGAAGTTTCAGACGGCATCGGCAACAGCCAAACCCTGATTTCCAACCTCATCCATCCGTTTTATTCGGACGGCAAATGGGTTAAAGCGGAAGATTTAAAGGCGGGAATCAGGCTGTTATCCGAAAGCGGTGCAGAGCAGACCGTTCAAAGCGTTACCGTTAAACCAAAACCGCTCAAAGCCTACAATCTGACCGTTGCCGACTGGCATACTTACTTCGTCAAGGGCAATCAGGCGGAAACGGAAGGGGTTTGGGTTCATAATGCGTGTCCGCCTAAAAGAACAGGAAGCTCCAAGAATGAAAAACATGGAGACGGCGGTCGAAGTCAAATATCAGCAGAATCAAGAATTGCTGAATTAAAAAATAAAATTATTCCCGGAATGCACAAAAATGCCAATCGAAAAGCAAAAGGAGAAGAGCATGGTCGACGCGGTCGTTAAAACTCCCGAATTTTTACCTTTTACTTCTGTAGGAATATTCCGTTTTGGTGCGGATATAACACAGTACAAAAACATACTGGAAACTTTTATGTATGAACCTCCTGATGAGTTTAGAACAGAATATTATGAATCTCCCGACTCAAATTTACTAATTGCCGTCAAGAAAAACAAAATTATTTCGATATTTTGTTATCAGGAGCTATATTTTATGGGCGTTAATATAATAGGTCTGAATTTTGAAGATTTTAAACAGCTTTTCCATCACCCTAAATCATACGGTGTTGATAAATATTATTTATCAAATGAATCTTATCCGACATATGTCTATGAGTTTGATGAAATAGGAGTACAAGCTTGGGAAGCAAAAGGGAAAATTGTTACTATCATTACCGGGGGCAAAGACAATTATTCGACAGAACCTTACTACGATGAATAACATTAATAGCAGGCATAGGTTGGGTTGAAAACTCAACAACAAAAGGTCGTCTGAAACCGTAATCGATTTTTCAGACGACCTTTCTGTCAATCCAAACAGATTGTCGAATCTTAATCCAACCTGTGCTTGCTGTACGGAACAGGCTATGCCGCCGACAAAGCCACGCTGTACGGCATCCCGCCCCTGTCGGCGGACGGCAAGCTCACCGCCATCGGCGGCTTGGGCAGCGTAGCGGGCTTTGAAAAAACCTAAATCGTATTGGAGATTAATTATTATGTGCGAGTTCAAGGATTTTAGAAGAAACATCCCTTGTTTTGAAGAGTATGACGAAAATTCATTTATTGGCAAATGGTATGATGACGGGGTGTGGGATGATGAAGAATATTGGAAGCTGGAAAATGATTTAATCGAGGTTGGGAGAAAATATCCTTATCCGATGGATATACCAAGGGATATTGTGATTGGAATCAGTATCATTATTGATTTTTTAATGGTTCCAAATTGGGAGCTTTTCGAAATTAAAGCTTCCCCTTGGCTGCCTGATAGCGTGGGAATTCATGAACGTTATGAAAGATTCACAACAATGCTCCGTTATATTTTTACCGGGAAAGACATAGTCAACGTGCAATTTGATTATTACAACAAAAAATAGCAAAACCCGGCAATCAAAATGCCGTCTGAAGCGATATCCGGCTTTCAGACGGCATCGGCAACAACCAAACCCTGATTTCCAACCGCATCCATCCGTTTTATTCGGGCGGCAAATGGATTAAAGCGGAAGATTTGAAAGCAGGAAGCAGGCTACATTCCGAAAGCGGCAAAACCCAAACCGTCCGCATCGTTGCCGATAAACCGATAAGGAAATCGTTTTGCCTGACCAGGCGCAAATGTTTCATAACGGTTCTGCCCGCCGGAAAAGATGTTTTAAAAAAGCAATGTCGGTTCATTCAAAAGGAAAAATTAAAAAATGATGGCTGATAAGAATCAAGTAGAAAAGATGATTTATTCTGAAAATAAACAGAGTGTTATTGACGGTATGCTCGGTATGACCTTCAGCTCGGAGGAGGATGAAATCCCTTGGATTTCCGAGAAATTGACGGAGTTGTCGAAGCATAAAGACTTGGATATTGCCAGATTGTCATTAACCTGTTTCGGACATCTTGCCAGGATGCATGAAAATATCGGCGATTGCGATAAAGTGATTGCTTTATTGCGCTCAAAACAAGGCAATCCGGATTTGCAAGGTTTTGCCGAGGATGCATTAGACGATATTTCCTTCTTTATATTTAAAAAGCGTCCGTAAGCACCGGCAAGGTCAAATCTGGCAAATGCCGTCTGAAGCGGTATTCGGCGTTCAGACGGCATTTTCTCCGATTGGCACAGGATGCCGGGGCTTGCCGGCTTGATTTTGCCGAAGTTGTTGGCACGCAATTTGGAGGGGGCGGCAACCTATGGAAAATAGATTTGAAAAAATCGTTAAGGATATTTTTAGTTTTACCCAATTTGTTTCCGAAGCGGAAAATAAAATTCCTAACCAATCCTCCCGTTATTACGACTGCTGGTGGGAATTGGAAGTCTTGAATGCTTCCGCATTGGAAGATTGGGAAATATCGGAAAAGCCTGAAAAATGGGAGAAATGGACAGAAAAATATCAGACCGAAGCGTTACAGTTAGTCAAGAATCTATTTGCCGAAGAAGTTCCTGAAAATAATATAGTTTGCGATATTTCTCATTTTTTGCATTTTGCCAATCGGGCAGAAGCCGACATTCCCAATCAATCACGTTTATATGCCGAATATTGGTGGGAAATGGAAACGTTCAAAATGTCGGTTTTAGAAGATTGGGAACGCTCGGGAAAACCGTTAGATTGGGAAAAATGGCAAAGGCAATATCAATCCGAAGCATTTGAATTAGTCAAAAAATTGAATCAAAGCAAACAAGAGTAACAAGCCGCAGCCTGCATAGGGGTTTTTAAAGTACGGCAGCAACCGTAAATTAGATTAAAAATCAAACAATCAAAGCTCGCCTGATATAATCGATATATCCTGTTAAACGAAAAATAAATATGTTTAAAAAATTCAAACTGGTATTGTTGTCATTTTTTGCACTTGTATTTGCCTTTTGGCTGGGGACGGGTATTGCCTATGAGATTAATCCGCGTTGGTTTTTGAGCGATACGGCAACTGAAATACCTGAAAATCCGAATACTTTTGTGGCGAAACTTGCCCGCCTGTTCCGAAATGCCGACAGGGCGGTTGTCATCGTGAAGGAATCGATGAGGACGGAGGAAAGTCTTGCCGGAACTGTGGATGACGGTCCGTTGCAGTCGGAGAAGGATTATCTCGCGCTCGCTGTCCGGCTCAGTCGTTTGAAAGAAAAAGCGAAATGGTTTCACGTAACGGAGCAGGAACATGGGGAAGAGGTTTGGCTGAATTACTATATCGGCGAGGGCGGTTTGGTTGCGGTTTCGCTTTTGCAACGCTCGCCGGAAGCGTTTGTTAATGCCGAATATCTGTATCGGAACGATCGTCCGTTTTCTGTAAATGTGTACGGCGGAACGGTTCACGGGGAAAATTATGAAACGACAGGAGAATATCGGGTTATTTGGCAACCGGACGGTTCGGTATTTGATGCGTCGGGGCGCGGGAAAATCGGGGAAGATGTTTATGAGCATTGTCTCGGGTGTTATCAGATGGCTCAGGTATATTTGGCGAAATACCGGGATGTCGCGAATGATGAGCAGAAGGTTTGGGACTTCCGCGAAGAGAGCAACCGGATTGCGTCGGACTCGCGCGATTATGTGTTTTATCAGAATATGCGGGAATTGATGCCCCGGGGGATGAAGGCGAACAGTCTTGTGGTCGGCTATGATGCGGACGGTCTGCCGCAAAAAGTCTATTGGAGTTTCGACAATGGAAAAAAACGCCAGAGTTTCGAATATTATTTGAAAAACGGAAATCTTTTTATTGCACAATCTTCGACGGTAGCATTGAAAGCGGATGGAGTAACGGCGGATATACAGACCTATCATGCGCAACAGACGTGGTATTTGGATGGCGGGCGGATTATCCGCGAAGAGAAACAGGGAGACAGACTGCCTGATTTTCCTTTGAACTTGGAAGACTTGGAAAAAGAGGTGAGCCGTTATGCAGAGGCTGCGGCGAGACGTTCGGGCGGCAGGCGCGACCTTTCTCACTGAACGCAAATGCCGTCTGAAACCGGTTTTCAGACGGCATTTTTTCAGACGGCATTGGAGAGTCAAACGCTTTTTGCAATGCCGTATATGCCGAATCCGATTCGCTACAAATTGAAAACCACAATCCAAAAAACGGAAATACACATTAAACGGATCTTTTTACCGACCGTATCATCCCATAGGTTTTCCACACCTTTTTTCATCCATAAATTCAAACCATTTAAGTTTGCATCCTTACCGACAATTGCAGCAGCATCATCCGCATAACGGTCACCCAAATTAGCCAAATAACGCCAACCGCCATAGGTATCGCCACGGGAAGCATAACCATACAAGGTTTGGATTTGTTCTGGTGTTAAAACAACTTCACCCTCATTCATAATAAGATCCTTTAAATTATTTTTTACTTGAATTGTTTACAAAACTCTGTACCAATTGCTCTACTTGTTGGTGATAACCTACCAACTCCTGCTGTGTGAGCTGCTGCTTTTCCCGAATAAACGGGTAATACTGTACCGTGAAACCGTTAATACAGGAACCTACGTTAGTACTGTAATCGTTCTCTCCATACCTATGATAGTTCTGATGAATAATAATCGCCGGATTTTCTCCTTTCTTAATATACTGTCGTTCATGAATATATGGGTTTTCAGGAATCGACCTTTTATCTTCATAAGCTTCATATTCAGGATAGACAGACGGGATTTTTTTAAATCCCAAATCAAGCAACGATTTTCCTAAGTCTTGATTCAAATGACACGCCTCTTTTCGGATAACAATATCGTCCACGCTATCCAAACCGTCGCGTAGAAATTGGATAAAGTGCGCTTTGTTCTGCTGGTTGTATGGCTCAAGAACCCAGCCTTGGTCGGTTTTTTTGTAATAGACACTAATCTCTATCAAATTAATGGAGTAAGCATCCTGCCCTGGCGTGTCAGAAAGCCATTTTGTGGCATTGTCTTGCGTATACCGTGCAAGATAGCCATAAGGGATAACCATTTTGGTGCCCTGAAAATCAAATGTAACCGTATGTTCAAATCCTGTCATTGGCTCGGGATTGTTGAAACTGGTTTGTTCATTAACAGGTTTACATGAGGTCATAGTAAAAACACTCCCAATAAACAAAATAAAAAGTTGATAAATGGTAGTAGCATATGGTCTCATAATTTCAAGCTTAGAAATTAGTTAAAGAATATGTTATGGTAGATACTAACTCTTTAAGTTGACATATTGTGCGATATCGAGGGCTGTACCATATTTTCCCATCGGGTCTTCCCCGTTCTTTATATGAGCGGCAGGCATCCTCATAAAAGAAGGGATACCGATAAGGAAAAATACTCCAGCATAAAAAATATACTGATTAATCAATACAAATTCAACAAACAGTTCATCGTATTCTTTTCTGTTGACGTATAAAAACCGCCCAGAAAAAATAAAATATCAAAACGGCAAAATAAAAAATACTGATATATTCCTTCACTTTCATAGGGCGACGCTTTATATGCCGTCCTGTGTGTTGAAACATCGGTTTTCCTTACCGCCTGCCCCGCTTTTCCCTAATTGCTGCCAACTGCCGTCCGAACCTGAACCGTCAGGTTTCAGACGGCATTTTTTCCGCCTGCTCCCACAATTGCCGTTTTTGTGCGGCGGTCAGTTTTTTGACGGCGATTTCCTGTTTGAGCGCAGTGCCTTTATCCATCCCGCCTGCAACGATACGCATCGCCACCGGTTTGAATACGCGGGTATATTTCGCGCCTTTTCCGGCTGTGTGGGCGGCAAGCCGCTGTTGTGGATTCGGGCTGATGCCGCAATAGAACGCGCTGTTTTCACACAATATCAGGTAAACGCTCCAGTTTGACGCGTTCATCTGCCTGTATCCTGAGTTTTTTCCCCGTTCCAAGGCGCAACTTTCAGCAGCAGCAGCATACCCGGCAGGGCAAGTATGAAACACAGCCGGAAAAACGGTACATAACCGAGCCATTCGATCAGATAGCCTGCAAAGGAATTGATGACCGTGCGCGGCACGGCGGACAGGCTGGTAAACAGTGCGAGCTGCGTTGCGGTAAATGCGGGATTGGTCTCGCGCGCCATATACGATACAAACGCCGCCGTCCCCAAACCCACGCCGACCGCTTCCGCGCCGATAACTGCCGCCAGCATCAGCCTTTCGCCTGTACCGACCGTGTCGAAATGTCCGAACCCTGCCAGCCATACAAACCCCAAAACCGTTATTGCCTGCACCGCGCCAAATATCCACAAGGCTTTGTTTACGCCGATTTTCAGCATCCACACGCCGCCCAAGATACCTGCCGCCACTGCCGGCCACAGTCCTGCATTTTTTGCAATCAAACCGATGTCTGTCTTACTGAAACCCATATCCAGATAAAACGGCGTTGCCAACGCGGTTGCCATACTGTCGCCGAGTTTGTAAAGGAAGATAAACAGCAGCACGCATACAGCCGAAGCGATGCCTTTACGTGTGAAAAATTCTTTAAACGGCTCTACCACGGTCTGCTTCAACGTTTTAGGAACGGAAGGCGGCAACACGGGTTCACGCGCGAGAAACAGCGTCATCAGAAGACCGGGCAGCATAAACAGCGAAGTGATAACAAATACTTCTGACCACGGCATCCTGTCTGCCAACACCAAACTCAATGAACCGGGAATCAGGGCGGCAACCCGGTAGGCGTTGACGTGAACGGAATTGCCCAAACCCAATTCTTCGTCCGACAAAATCTCGCGCCTGAACGCATCTAATACAATATCCTGACTGGCGGAAAAAAAAGCGACAAGCACCGACAAGCCGGCAATCAACGGCAGATGATTCCGGGGGTTTAAAAAGGCATATGCCGCCAAAGCCGCCAGCAACCCTGCCTGCGTCAACAGCATCCACCCGCGCCGCCGGCCCAAAATGGGAACCCTGACCGCGTCCATCAGCGGAGACCACAAAAATTTCCAAGTAAACGGCAGACCGATCAGCGCCATCAGCCCGATGATAATCAAATCCACCTGCTCGCTGCGCAACCATGCCGGAATCAGGTTAATCAGAAAGTACAGCGGCAGCCCCGAGGTAAACCCCGTAAAAATACAGACAAGCATATTGCGGGAAAAGATTTGCCCGATAAAACCTGATTTCGATACAGTCATGGTTCAAACAGCCAAGAAATAAAAGCCTATTGTAGCAAATATCGCCCAACCGCTGAAAAACACCGCCCCTGAGCCGCCGTTTTGCCGTTCCAATGCAAAATGCCGTCTGAAACTGTGTTCAGACGGCATTGCTTTTCTGAAAACCCGACGTGCTTACAGGCTGTAATACATTTCAAATTCCAGCGGATGAGGTGCCATGCGGATGCGGCGTACGTCTTCTTCTTTAAAGGCGATGTAGCTGTCGATCCAGTCTTTGCTGAACACGCCGCCGCGCAGCAGGAATTCGTGGTCGGCTTTGAGGGCGGCGAGTGCTTCTTCCAAAGAAGCACAGACGGTCGGGACGAGCGCGTCTTCTTCCGGCGGCAGGTCGTAGAGGTTTTTATCGGCAGGGTCGCCCGGATGGATTTTGTTTTGAATACCGTCCAAACCTGCCATCAATAAAGCGGCGAACGCCAAGTATGGATTAGCAGTCGGATCGGGGAAACGCGCTTCGATGCGGCGCGCTTTGCTGCTGTTTACAGACGGAATGCGGATGGAAGCGGAACGGTTTTTGGCGGAATAAGCCAGTTTAGTCGGCGCTTCGAAGTGCGGCACGAGGCGTTTGTAGGAGTTGGTGGACGGATTAGTAATCGCGTTCAAGGCCTTGGCGTGTTTGATGATGCCGCCGATGTAATAAAGGGCGGTATCGGACAAACCGGCATAGCCGTCGCCTGAGAACAGGTTTTGACCGTCTTTCCAAATGGATTGGTGGACGTGCATACCGCTGCCGTTGTCGCCCATAATCGGTTTGGGCATGAAGGTGGCGGTTTTGCCGAAATTGTGGGCAACGTTTTGGATGACGTATTTCATATCTTGGGTTTGGTCGGCGCGTTTGACCAGCGTGCTGAACTTCGTACCGATTTCCATTTGGCTGCCGGTACCGACTTCGCTGTGGTGCACTTCGACTTCGATGCCGAGTCCTTCCAAAATATTCACCATCGCCGAACGCAAATCCTGACCGCAGTCAATCGGCGCGACGGGCGCGTAGCCGCCTTTGACGGCGGGGCGGTGTCCGGTGTTTTGACCGTCCATATGCAGGCCGCTTGCCCACGCGCCGCTTTCGGACGTGATTTCGTAACGGGTTTTGTGCATATCGGTTTCAAATTCTACGCCGTCGAAGACGAAAAATTCGGGTTCGGGGCCGAAGTATGCCGTGTCGCCGATGCCGGAAGATTTCAAATAGGCTTCGGCGCGGCGTGCGATGGAACGCGGGTCGCGGTCGTAACCCTGACCGTCGGCGGGGTCAATCACATCACAAGTGAACACGACGGTCGCATCATCATAAAAAGGATCGACGAAGGCTGTAGACGCATCGGGACGTAGCTGCATATCGGAAGCCTGAATGCCTTTCCAGCCGCCGATGGACGAACCGTCAAACGCCTGTCCGTTTTCAAACCACTCTTCGGGGTCTTCCAACACGATGCGCGCAGGCACGGTAAAGTGGTGCTGCTTGCCTTTGGTATCGGTAAAGCGCAAATCGACAAAGCGGGCTTCGCTTTCTTCAATCAATTTTACGGCGTTTTTAATAGACATTTTTCAGCTCCTGGAAAAGGGAAATAGCAAAATATGCGGAACGCGGCAGATTAACTCAAAGCCAGCATGATTCTACCACGTCCATGCCGTCTGAAACTCGCCCTGCGTCAAATTCCAAGCTGTAAAATATAGTTTCAGACAGCAAGATTGTCAACAATATGGATAAAATTGCATATCATGTCCGGATTTCTCCCCAGCTTATACAGGGAAAAACCGTACCGCCTGACAACCGTTTCAGACGGCATCGTTTCCATCTGTACGCCGCCGTTATAAAATAGCCTTCCCATCTTTTGGAACACGACCATGACCGCCCTCCCCCGCTACGCCGTTTTCGGCAACCCCGTCGCACACAGCAAGTCGCCGCAGATTCATCAGCAATTTGCCCTTCAGGAAGGCGTTGACATCGAATACGGACGCATTTGCGCCGACATCGGCGGTTTCGCGCAGGCGGTTTCGACATTTTTTGAAACAGGCGGCTGCGGGGCAAACGTTACCGTACCGTTCAAGCGGGAAGCGTTTCATCTGGCGGACGAGCATTCCGACCGCGCATTGGCTGCCGGCGCGGTCAATACGCTGATTCTGTTGAAAAACGGCAAGCTGCGTGGCGACAATACCGACGGTTTGGGCTTGGTCGGCGATATAGTGAAGGTGCAACACACAGAAATTGAAGGCAAAAATATCCTATTGCTCGGCGCAGGCGGCGCGGTGCGCGGCGTGATTCCGGTTTTGAAAGAACACCGCCCTGCCCGTATCGTCATTGCCAACCGTACCCACGCCAAAGCCGAGAAATTGGCGCAGCTTTTCGGCACTGAAGCCGTCCCGATGGCGGATGTGAACGGCGGCTTCGACATCGTCGTCAACGGCACGTCGGGCGGTCTGAACGGTCAGATTCCCGATATTCCGCCCGATATTTTTCAAAACTGCGCGCTTGCCTACGATATGGTGTACGGCGGCGCGGCAAAACCGTTTTTGGATTTTGCCCGGCAATCGGGCGCGAAACAAACCGCCGACGGACTAGGTATGCTGGTCGGTCAGGCGGCGGCTTCCTACGCCCTCTGGCGCAGTTTCAAACCGGACATCCGCCCCGTCATCGAATATATGGAAGCCCTGTAACCATGTTCCGCATCATCAAATGGCTGATTGTCCTGCCGATCGGCATCTTTATCTTTTTCAATGCCTATGTGTACGGCAACATCATCACCTACCGCGCCGTCGCGCCCCATCGGACTGCCTTTATGTCGATGCGGATGAAGCAGTTTGAACAGGAAGGGCGCGATGTCGCACTGGATTACCGTTGGGTTCCCTACGACCGCATTTCCACCAACCTAAAAAAAGCCCTGATTGCTTCCGAAGATGCCCATTTTGCCGGACACGGCGGCTTCGATTGGGGCGGCATTCAAAACGCCATCAGGCGCAACCGGAACAGCGGCGAAGTGAAGGCGGGCGGATCGACCATCAGCCAGCAGCTTGCCAAAAACCTGTTCTTGAACGAAAGCCGCAGCTATCTGCGCAAAGGGGAAGAGGCTGCCATTACGGCAATGATGGAAGCCGTTACCGACAAAGACAGGATTTTTGAACTGTATTTAAACTCAATCGAATGGCACTACGGCGTTTTCGGCGCGGAAGCCGCGTCCCGGTATTTTTATAAGATACCCGCCGCCAAGTTGACCAAACAGCAGGCGGCAAAACTGACGGCGCGCGTCCCCGCCCCCCTCTACTACGCCGACCATCCGAAAAGCAAACGCCTACGCAACAAAACCAATATCGTGCTCAGACGCATGGGTTCGGCAGAATTGCCCGAAAGCGATACGGACTGATTGTTTCAGATATGGAAATGCCGTCTGAACTGCGGTTCGGACGGCATATGTTTTCTGGTTTTTACCTGCCCGACAGCCGTAAAGACCGTATCGTGCATAGCAGGCATTTGCGGTGCGGGACTGCTGCCGAAAACGGCAGGCAAAAAAATAACCGCTTAAAAGCGGTTTTTGGTGGCCAGAGGCGGAATCGAACCGCCGACACACGGATTTTCAATCCGTTGCTCTACCAACTGAGCTATCTGGCCTTTAATCTGTCTCGTTAAGAGATACGTATTAAACCAAATTTCGGGACAACACGCAAGCGGATTTGTCGATATTTTTTACCCAACCGACTAAGTCGATGTTTTAAGTTTAAATTAATTTCACAGAAAAATGGTGCAAATCGGTTTTTTTGCCGTTTGTTCGGCGATGTTCTGCTTTTCAGACGGCAAAACGCTTCAATATTTGAAGTTCTCGCCCAAATAGACGGCGCGGACTTTTTCATTGCCGACCAAGTCGTCGGGCTTGCCGGATGCCAGCACCGCACCGTCTGAAATAATGTAGGCCCGATCGCAGATGCTGAGGGTTTCGCGTACGTTGTGGTCGGTAATCAATACGCCGATACCGCGCGATTTGAGGAAACCGATGATTTTCTGGATGTCGATGACGGCAATCGGATCGACACCTGCAAAGGGTTCGTCCAAAAGGATGAAGCGTGGTTTCATGGCGAGGACACGGGCGATTTCGACGCGCCGCCGTTCGCCGCCGGACAGCGACGGTGCGGGGCTGCGACGCAGGTGTCCGATATTGAGGTCGGCGAGCAGTTTTTCGATTTCGCTGTCGATTTGATTTTTATCTTTGGTTCTGATTTCCAAGATGGCGCGGATATTCTGTTCAACTGTCATTTTGCGGAATATCGAGGCTTCCTGCGGCAGGTAGCCGACACCGAGGAGGGCGCGTTCGTGTATGGGCAGGTGGCGCAATTCTTGTCCGTCTAGGGTTACGCTGCCTGCGTCGGCGGCAATGAGTCCGACTATCATGTAGAAGCTGGTGGTTTTGCCTGCGCCGTTGGGCCCGAGCAGTCCGATGACTTCGCCGCTTTCGATTTCGAGGGAGAAGCTTTTAACGACTTGGCGTTTTTTAAAACTTTTTTGCAGGTTTTGAACAACAAGGCGGCTGACGTTTGCGCTCATAAATATCTCTTCAATATCTTCGGTCGGCATATGCCGTCCGAACCGGGTTTATGTTTCAGACGGCATTTGGGGATTATTCGGATTTTTGCGTACTCGAAGGCTGGATGATGACGCTGATCCTGCCGGATTTGGAAGCGGATTTTGCGCCGGATTTTGTGCTGCCGCTGATGGTATAGACTTCGGTTTTGGTGTTGTAGGTAATGACCGCACCTTCGGCAAGGTCGCCGCCGCGCTGCACTTTGGCATTGCCGGTCAGAACGACGGTGCTGCCTGCGGAGGAATAGGTAACGTTGTTTGCCTGACCGCGCACCGTCCCTTTGCCCCCGTCCAACGTTTGGCTGAAGCGCACGGGCGAGCCGTCGGCCTTCATAAACTGTTCGCCTTTATCATTACGCGTTACGTTGACGCGGGCGGCGGAAATATTGAGCGTACCCTGTCTGATGACGACATTGCCGCTGAATGTGGTGCTTTGGTTGGCTTGATCGAGCGAACCTTGGTCGGCCTCAATCTGAATAGGCTGCCTGCTGTCGCTTTGAAGGGCAAAAGCGGGGGATGTCGAAAAAAATGCTATTAAAACAAAAATTTTACATATTTTTTGTATCATAAATCGTGGCTTTCACTTTAGATGAGAAGTTCAACAGGCCTGTTTTGTGGTCGTAAGTCATGCCGCCCGCCTGACCGTGCGATGCACCATATTGTAAACTGACAGGCGTATCGGTTTGGGCATATTGAGATTCGGTATCGACGTGCAGCTTTTCGGTTTCAACTTTACCCACCTGCCGTTTGCCGTCGGCAGTTTTGGTCAAGACGACATGGTTTTTAAAGAGAACTTGTTTGGTTTCGGTATGGTAAACGGCTTCATCGCTGCCGACTTCGTACAACAACCTGCCTTCTTGGAAGAACACGAGATGCGGCGAATCAAAATGGATGTCGCTGCTTTCGGGAAACTGTTTCGCACCTTTCGCGCTCAAATGTTCTTTCAAGTATCCCTGTTCGTCAAACCGCCTGCCGTCCAAGCCGTCCATTGTGTATTGGGGTTCGTTGGGATTGAGCCTGACTTCCTCGATTTCGACTTCGCTGATACGACCCAACCATGCCGACAGACCGCCCAAGGCAACCGCCAATATCAATGGGAATGCGATTCCGTACCGCCATCTTACTTTCATTTGATGTACTCGTTCAAAGCCGCGCCCAAAGTCCCTTGCGCCTGCATAATCAGGTCGCACACTTCACGCACCGCGCCCGCACCGCCGGGGCGTTTGGCAATATAGGCGGCGTGTTGCAGCGTAAACCAATGCGCGTCGGGGACGGCAACCGGCAATCCGCAACGCACCATCACCGGCAAATCGACCACGTCGTCGCCGACAAAGGCACACTCAGCTTCTTCCACGCCTGCCTGCACGCGCAGCTCTTCATACGCGACGCGTTTGTCCGAAATGCCTTTGAAGTAGTAATTTATGCCCAACTGTTTGACGCGGATGCCGACGGAGGGCGCGTCCCGACCTGTGATAATCGCAGTCTGCACACCGCTGGCTTGGAGCATTTTCAGACCGTGTCCGTCCAGCGTGTGAAACGATTTGATTTCTTCGCCGTTATCGCGGATAAAGATGCGCCCATCGGTCAAAACACCGTCCACATCCAGGATCAGCAGTTTGATTTTGGCGGCGCGCGCCTGTAATTCGGGAGAAATTGCCTGCATGGGATTTCCTTGTTTTCAGACGGCATATCTTACCACAAATGCCGTCTAAAACGGCTGCAACGCCTTATACAATCCGTGCCGCCAGCAGGTCGTGCATATTCAGCGCGCCTGTCAGCACGCCGTCTGCATCGGTAACCAGAAGCCCGTTCACATGGTTTGCCTGCATGACTTTCAGGGCTTCGGTGGCGAGGCGTTCGGGGGAGATGGTTTTAGGATGCGTATGCATGACTTCGTCTATCGAAAGACCGGTAAAATTGTCGCATTCTTGAAACAGGCGGCGCAAATCGCCGTCGGTGAATACGCCTTTCAGACGGCATTGCCCGTCCGTTACCGCCAACATGCCCAAACCTTTCTCACTCATGCTGACGATGGCTTCTTTCAAGGGCGTGCCGAGTCGGACGGCAGGCAGGCCGCAGCCTTTGTGCATAATGTCGGCAACGCGTAAAAGCAAACGTTTGCCGAGGCTGCCGGCAGGATGGCTCAAGGCAAAATCGTCGGGAGTGAACGCGCGTGCGCGCAGCAGGACGACCGCCAACGCATCGCCTAAAGCCATAACAGCGGTAGTGCTGGTGGTCGGGGCAAGCCCCAGCGGGCAGGCTTCTTTGGAAACCGACGCCGTGATGTGGATGTCGGCATGGCGCGCCATGGTTGAATCGGGGCGGGCGGTGATGCAGACGAGGGTAATGTCTTTGCGTTTGAGTGCGGGGATGATGGCGGCGATTTCATCGCTTTCGCCGGAATTGGAAATCGCGACGACAACGTCGTTGTCCACAATCATGCCCAAGTCGCCGTGTGCCGCTTCCGCAGGGTGGACGAAAAACGCGGGTGTGCCGGTCGAAGCCATGGTTGCCGCCATTTTGCGCCCGATATGTCCCGACTTGCCCATGCCCGTGATAACAACCCTGCCCTTGCAGTGCAACAACGCGTCTGCCGCAAGGACGAAGTTTTCGTCCAATTCCGCTGCAATTTCACGCAAGCCTTCCGCTTCGGTGTGCAACACTTCGCGCGCCCAATCGAGATATTTTTCGTTTCCTGCCATCGCCATCCGCCTTTGCTGTAATAAAACTACCCAAAATTTCCGAATCGGGGTAGCATAAACCTTTGAAACATACACATCTGTCCAAAGGAATCAGAAATGACTATTTTATCGGACGTTAAAGCATTAGGACAACAAATCTGGCTGGACAACCTTTCCCGCTCGCTCGTGCAAAGCGGCGAATTGGCGCAAATGCTGAAACAAGGCGTGTGCGGCGTAACTTCCAATCCCGCCATCTTCCAAAAAGCCTTCGCCGGCGACGCGCTTTACACCGATGAAATCGCCGCCCTCAAGCAGCAAAACCTCAGCCCCAAACAACGCTACGAAACCATGGCGGTTGCCGACGTACGGGCAGCCTGCGACGTTTGCCTTGCCGAACACGAATCCACCGGCGGCAAAACCGGTTTCGTCAGCCTCGAAGTTTCTCCCGAACTTGCCAAAGACGCTCAAGGCACGGTAGAAGAAGCCTGCCGCCTCCATGCCGCCATCGCGCGTAAAAACGCCATGATTAAAGTTCCTGCCACCGACGCAGGCATCGATGCGCTCGAAACCCTCGTTTCAGACGGCATCAGCGTGAACCTGACCCTGCTGTTCTCACGCGCCCAAACCCTCAAAGCCTACGCCGCCTACACGCGCGGCATTGCCAAACGCTTGGCAGCCGGACAAAACGTTGCCCATATCCACGTCGTCGCCAGCTTCTTCATCTCCCGTGTGGACGGCGCGCTGGACACAACACTGCCCGACCACCTCAAAGGCAAAATCGCCATCGCCCTTGCCAAAGCCGCCTACCAAGACTGGGCGCAATACTTCGGCAGCTCGGAATTTGCCGCGCTGGAAACCAAAGGCGCAAACCGCGTGCAGCTTTTATGGGCATCTACCGGCGTGAAAAACCCAGCCTATCCCGACACACTCTACGTTGACAGCCTGATCGGCGCGCACACCGTCAACACCGTTCCCGATGCCACCCTCAAAGCCTTCATCGACCACGACACAGCCAAAGCCTCGCTGACAGAAGGCGTAGAAGAAGCACAAGCGCAGCTTGCCGAAACCGCCGCGCTCGGCATCGATGTCGAAACCTTGGCGACGCGTTTGCAGGAAGACGGTTTGAAACAATTTGAAGAAGCGTTTGAAAAACTGCTCTCACCGTTGGTTTAAACTTTTCATCCCCGATGCCGTCTGAAAGGCTTTCAGACGGCATCGCCCTTTTGACCGGACACAGTGGGTTCACCCTAAAAATATTAATTAACAAGAAGTTAATGCACGACATTATCCACCAACACAAAAGGGAATAGAATCATGGCAAAAGCACTCGAAATCATTTCACCCGATGAAATTTATTCAGATCTGATTTTTAAGGATCCGGTACCTCCCCATACCATATATAGAGAATTGACGAAACTGGTTGATAGAAATGCAAGTAATGAGAGAATTGCAAATAGAGCCTTCGATTTTTTCTCGTCCGGTCTTATGTCAGAGCGCAATTATGGTGCAGCTAACCAAGCGATAGAGCAGCAACGCCAAGCAGAGCGGCAAATACAGAAGAAACAAGCTAAATGGTGGAGTATGGGTTAATAATGAATAATTTTGCTATTGATTTTTCATTATTTTCATGTTTTTTATGTGCTTTGCTTTAAAAGACTAAAATATAAAAAATAAAGCCACAAATTGTCAGAAAGAAAAGTAAAGCTAAACTTTTTATTTTATTTTTTGCCGTATCTTCTTCCCATGGTTTAAATATAAATAGACCAGTTATGAAATCAAATATTGAATGCCAAACCGCTAAAAAAAACTCCATAAAATTTCCTTAAAAAATATCCCGCATCATGCAAATGATGCTGGGTGTGGAGATTGTTACACTTGCATTAGTGCAATTGTAACAGGGAACGCCAATGAGAAACTGCTGTGTTAGTACAAGCACGAGTGGCGAAGTTGATGATTCAGCTACCGAAGAACAATATAATGCCCTATATGATTTAACCTTGCTTGAAGAGCCCGGGATGGAACTGGATAAAGATGAGATAATGGCTTTGATTAATAGTCTTAAATAAAGGGGCTGTACCGGATATGTACACAGGACGTTTCGCCCCCAGCCCGACCGGGCTGCTCCACATCGGCTCGCTGCTGACCGCCGTCGCTTCCTATGCCGATGCGCGCTCAAACGGCGGAAAATGGCTGGTCCGCATGGAAGACCTCGATCCGCCCCGGGAAATGTCGGGGGCGGCAAGCCATATCCTGCACACGCTTGAGGCATTCGGATTCGAGTGGGACGGCGAAGTCGCCTATCAGAGCCGCCGTTATGCCCTGTATGAAGAAACACTATGCCGTCTGCAAACCGCCGGACTGGTCTATCCCTGCCATTGCAGCCGCAAAGACTGGCAGGCTGCGGCAGCCCACGGCGCAGACGGGTTCGTCTATAACGGACGTTGCCGCCACCCCGACCAACGCCCTGCACTGCAAGGCAAACAGCCGGCGTGGCGCATCCGCGTCCCCGACCGCGTTATCGGTTTTTCAGACGGCATCGTCGGCGGTTACGCCCAAAACCTCGCCCGCGACATCGGCGATTTCGTCCTGCTTCGTGCGGACGGTTACTGGGCATACCAACTCGCCGTCGTTGCCGACGATGCCGAACAGGGTATTACCCACATCGTGCGCGGACAAGACCTGCTCGTTTCTACGCCGCGCCAAATCTATTTGCAGCAGTGTTTGGGCGTTCCGACACCGCAATATGCCCACCTGCCGCTCCTGACCAACGCACAAGGGCAGAAATGGTCGAAACAGACGCTCGCCCCCGCATTGGATTTAAACCGCCGCGAACAACTCCTCCGCCAAGTGTTCCGTTATCTCAACCTGCCAGAAGCACCGGAAACCGACCGCCCTGCCGAACTGCTCGACTGGGCTGTGGCACACTGGGATATGGACAAAGTGCCGAAACACGCCATTACCGCCCCCTAAACACCGCCCGACAAACGCACAAATGCCGTCTGAAACCTTCAGACGGCATTTCACACATACAGCCCCGCCCTATTCGCGCGTATTTGCCCGTTCGACCTCTTTCCACGCTTCGAGAATCAGGCTGCCGTCGTTGTCTTTCAAGAGCGTTGCATCGGAAAGCATACGCCGCCAAGTGCGGGCGTTTTTCAGACCGTGCATCAGCCCGAGGCTGTGGCGGACGATATGGCGCAAGATTGTGCCGCGTCCGGCTTGGATTTGGGCTTGGCTGTATGTGTAGAGGCGCTGCACCAAATCGGTGTATTCAATCGGGCTGCGGATGTCGCCGTAAAACAGCCTGTCCCATTCGTGCATGACCATCGGGTTGTGGTACGCCTCGCGCCCGACCATCACGCCGTCAACGTGTTGCAGGTGTCCGGCGATTGCTTCGTTGGTGGCAATGCCGCCGTTGATGATGATTTCCAAATCCGGAAACTCTTGCTTGAGGCGGTAAACGTAATCGTATTTCAAGGGCGGAACATCGCGGTTTTCTTTGGGCGAAAGACCGTCCAGCCAAGCGTTGCGGGCGTGGACGATAAAGGTTTTGCAGGCGGTTTTGTCGCGCAGCGTGCCGACGAAATCGGCAACGGTTTGGTATTCGGTCTGCCTGTCCACGCCGATGCGGTGTTTGACGGTAACGGGGATGCCGACCGCGTCCTGCATGGCGTTGAGGCAGTCGGCAACCAGCCCGACTTCGTTCATCAGACACGCGCCGAACGAACCTTTCTGCACGCGCGGACTGGGGCAGCCGCAGTTGAGGTTGACCTCGTTGTAGCCGTATGCTTCGGCGGCTTTGGCGGCTTTCGCCAAATCGGACGGGTCGCTGCCGCCCAGTTGCAGGGCGACAGGCTGCTCGCCTTCGTTGAACATCAAAAAGCGGTCTTTGTCGCCGTAAACAATCGCACCGGCATTGACCATTTCGCTGTACAGCCAAGTATTGCGGGTAATCTGGCGTGCCATATAACGGTAGTGCCTGTCCGTCCAGTCCAACATCGGTGCGACGGAAAGGCGGCGCGGGGGAAGGGTGTGTGTATTGTCGTTCATTGTCGATATTTCATCATTGCGGATTCAATTTCAATCCGGAACAACCTTCATTTTTGGGGAAATCCGCGTCATGAAAGAGTCCAGCAGTATGGTTACCGGCCCGTCGTTGCAGAGCGACACCTGCATATGCGTACGGAAACGCCCTGTTTCGACATGAATCCCGTGTCCGCGCAACAGTTCCGCCGTTCGCAAGTAAAGCTGCTGCGCCTGTTCTGCAGGTGCGGCTTGGGAAAACGAAGGCCGCCGACCGCTTGCCGCATCGGCATAAAGCGTAAACTGCGATACCAGCAGCACCGCACCCCCGACATCTTTCAAAGACAGGTTCAGCTTGCCCGCTTCGTCTTCAAACACGCGCAAATGGGCGATTTTGTCGGCGATATAGCGTGCATCTTTTTCTGTGTCGCTATGCGTTACACCGAGCAGCACGACGAATCCGCCGTCTATGCTGCCGACGGTTTCCGCACCGCTTTCGGACACGACATCCACCTTTGCACCTACCGTTTTCTGTATGACCGCACGCATAAGCCGTCCTCCTTACCTGAACGTGCAATGCCGTCTGAAAAGGTTTCAGACGGCATCGGTATCGGAAATGCCATTACGGTTTGACACCGTTTTCTTCCAAAAGGGCATCGATTCTCAAGCGGGCTTTTTCTTGTCTCAAACCCTGCTCCAATTGGTTTCTGACCAGCTCGAAAGGCTGCGCGTCGGGGTTTTTCCCAACCTCGCTGAGTTTGAACAGATAATAGCGTTCGCCCAATTTGACCGGATTGCGGGTAACGTCGCCCCGGTTCATACCGGCAAACTGCGAAGCCAGCGGCTCGGGAAGCTGCTGCGCCATAATGAAACCGTCAAAAGCCTGTTCGTCGTTCGGATAACGCTTCATCAGCCCTTCAAAAGACAGCCCTTTGAGCAGGAGCTGCTGCGCCTGACGCGCCTCATCCTCCGTGGCAAAACCGACCTGCTGCAATTTGATCATGCGGATTTGCCGCTCATAAAACTGACGCAGTTCGCTTTCGGAAACCGTTTCCGAACGTTCCAAAAAGCGGACGTATTCTTGGGCGTAAAAAGACGCTTCGGCGATTTTAAAGCGGTTTTGAACGCCTTGATCCTTATCCAATCCCGCCTGCAATGCCCCGTTTTTCAAAACTTCCAAAGTTTGCAGTTGACGGACGGCATCGTTTCGGATTGCCTGCCCGTCCGGTTTTTGGGACTGCTCCGCATGCCGGTCTGCCTGCTGCATGATCTGCGCCACCAGCGTATCCACCAAAGCCGGGTCGATTTCGGGTACTTTGGCTGCCGCAAAACCTGCCAACATTGCAGCAATAACTGCGGCAGCGGTTTTTTTCTGTTTCATGGTATTCCCTGTCCTGTGCGGCGGCAAAACGCCTGTCTGAACGTCTTGCCGCCGTATCCCATTTTCAGATTATTTTGCAGGTTTGATGTCTGCCTTGCCCAACAGCGCGCCGACGGCACGGTCGATTTGTTCCGCCTGCAAATCGCCGGCAATCTGTCCTTTCATTTCGTCAAAAGAAGGCACTTTCACATCGCGGCGGTCGTTGACATAATAAACGCCGTAGAAATCGCCGTTTTTCAGCGGCGTTGCTGTAAATTCGCCTTTTTTCAAGTCCTTAATTGCTTGATAAAGCGGCGGAACACCCTGTTCCAAATCTTTCAGCGGCACATATCCGTCCGGCGCGCCGGTCTGTTTGGTGCGGTCGTTGAGCGAGTATTGTTTCAAAACGGCATCAAAACCTTTTTTCGCCTTCAGATCGGCAACGGCTTTTTTCGCATTTTCTTCCTTGTCGGTCAGGATTTCGCCTAACTGGACTTCCTGCGTACCTTTATAAAAACCGCTGATATTGTCGTAAACGGCTTTCACTTCCTGTTCGGAAACCGGTTGGGTTTTGGCGATGTGCAGCGCGTATGCCCTGCCGTTCAATTCGTATTCTAGAGCCGACCAGAGGGTTTTGAAGGACGGTTTCTTGTCGTCGCCCGACTTTTTCGCTTCGGCACGCAATTTGGCTAACGTGTCTTTAAACTCTGCCGACTGGTCGAGTTTCAGGCGTTTGACTTCCTGCGCGACCACGGTGTTGACCACTTCGTTTTCCAGCAGGGATTGGCGCAGTTGCGGCGTGTCTTCGGCACGGCTGTTTTCCGCACGGAATGCGGCAACCTGCGCATCGATGACGGAACTGTCGATTTTTTGACCGTTGACGGTTGCCAGTGTTTGGGCAAACAGGCTGCCTGAACAGGCAAGCAGTGCAACGGAAGTCAGGATTTTTGCTTTCATAATCTTCTCTCTTTAAATTTTAAATTGAAATGTTCGGGCAGACTTCATTCAGTCCGCCGTATGGAAATACTCGTCAGGGGCAGCCGCCCGGATGCCGAGCGCGTGGATGATGCCGTCTGAAAACAAATCTTTGAGCAGCGATTTGACCGTTTTCTGACGGTTCAGGCGGCTTACGCCTTCAAAACGGCCGCTGACGACCAAAACAGCATAATGTCCGCCGCCGGTATTGCCCGCGTGTCCTTTGTGCAGATGACTCTCATCGCCGATTTCCAATACCAGAGGATCGAGCGTCTGCAGGCGTTCGCGGATCAAATCGACGGTCGGCATTATTTGAACACCGCTTTAAACGGTTTAATCAGCACTTCGCTATACACGCCGGCGTGAACATAGGGATCGTCTTCCGCCCAAGCCTGCGCCGCATCCAAAGACTCGAACTGCGCCACAATCAAACTACCCGAAACGCGGTTCGGATCCTCCGGCAAAGGATTCGGACCTGCGGTCAGCAACCGCCCTTCCGATTTCAGCACCTCCAAGCGTTTGAGGTGTTCGGGACGTGCCGCCATACGCGCTTCATGCACATTCTCCCCGTCTGTTGCCAGCAACATAAAATATTCCACAGTCAATCCTCCTTTTTCAGATAGGTACTCAGATAAATACCCTGAATAATAAAGAAAACAAGCATCAGCGCAGTCGAACCGAACATCTTATAGTTAACCCATTGCGCTTCAAACCTAGTAAACACAAACCAGTTGGCAATACCCATAAAAATCAGAAAACCGACCCACATATAAGTTAATTTCGCCCATACGGCATCCGGAAGCTGAATCTCCCTACCGATACTCGCCTTCAAGCCGTTTTTACCCGCAAGGTGGCTGCCCAGCAGGAATAACGCCCCGCACCAGAACAATACTGTCGGCTTCCACATGATGAAGCGGCTGTCGCCCAAAACAATGGTTGCGCCGCCGAATACGACAATCAGCACCAGTCCGACCCACTGCATCGTATCCAGCTTTTTATATTTCCAATACAGAAAAGCCGTCTGAACCACGCCTGCAACCAAGGCAACCACCGTAGCGGCAATCATATTTTTGGTAACGGTATAAGTAGCAAAAAACAAGATGACGGACAAAAGGTCGCTGACAAATTTCATATCCAAATGAGAAAGCAAATCAAATAAACGCTAATCATACAGGCAGAACCCTGTTTTTGCACCTGCGAAACCAACAAATTTTGTTTTGATTAATGCAAATATGCACAGATGTTTTTGAAAAAAGATGGAGATATGTCATAATTTGTAAAATTGGCTTTAAAATACAGCTTCGGCCGGGATCTCTGCCTATCCGCACCCTATCGTCCGTATTGCCGATGCCTGATGACGAAATTTACAGACTGTACGCGGTCAAACCGTATTCAGCCGCCAACCCACAGGGGATACATCTTGAAAAACAACAGACAAATCAAACTGATTACCGCCTCCATCGCACTTGCCGCATCCTTTCAGGCACATGCGGGACTGGGCGGACTGAATATCCGGTCCAACCTTGACGAACCCTTTTCCGGCAGCATTACCGTAACCGGCGAAGAAGCCAAAGCCCTGCTAGGCGGCGGCAGCGTTACCGTTTCCGAAAAAGGCCTGACCGCCAAAGTCCGCAAGTTGGGCGACAAAGCCGTCATTGCCGTTTCTTCCGATCAGGCAGTCCGCGATCCCGTCCTGGTGTTCCGCATCGGCGCAGGCGCGCAGGTACGCGAATACACCGCCATCCTCGATCCTGCCGGCTACTCGCCCAAAACCAAATCTGCACTTTCAGACGGCAAGACACACCGCAAAACCGATAAAAAAGACAGCGCGAACGCAGCCGTCAAACCGGCGCATAACGGCAAAACCCATACCGTCCGCAAAGGCGAAACGCTCAAACAGATTGCCGCCGCCATCCGTCCGAAACACCTGACGCTCGAACAGGTTGCCGATGCGCTGCTGAAGGCAAACCCAAATGTTTCCGCACACGGCAGACTGCGTGCGGGCAGCGTGCTTCACATTCCGAATCTGAATAGGATCAAAGCGGCAGCACCCAAAAAAATCAAAGCGGAACAACCCAAGCCGCAAACGGCGAAACCCAAAGCCGAAACCGCATCCATGCCGTCTGAACCGTCCAAACAGGCAACGGTAGAGAAACCGATAGAGAAACCTGTCGAAAAACCGGTTGAAAAACCTGAAGCAAAAGTTGCCGCGCCCGAAGCAAAAGCGGAAAAACCAGCCGTTCGACCTGAACCCAAACCCGCAGTGTCCGAAACTCCGGCTTCGGCGACAGAACACCAACCCGAACCTGTACCCGCTGCAAATACTGCCGCATCGGAAACTGCTGCCGAATCCGCCCCCCAAGAAGCCGCCGCTTCTGCTATCGACACGCCGACCGACGAAATCGGCAACGCCGTTTCCGAACCTATTGCGGAAACAGCCAGTGAAGTTGCCGCCGAACCCGTTGCCGAACCTGTCGAACAGGTTCCTGCCGAAGAAGAAACCGAAAGCGGACTGTTTGACGGTCTGTTCGGCAGTTCGTACACCTTGCTGCTTGCCGGCGGAGGCGCGGCATTGATTGCCCTGCTACTGCTTTTGCGCCTTGCCCAATCCAAACGCGCGCGCCGTACCGAAGAATCCGTCCCTGAAGAAGAGCTTGACCTTGACGACGCGGCAGACGACGGCATAGAAATCACCTTTGCCGAAGTCGAAACTCCGGCAACGCCCGAACCCGCTCCGAAAAACGATGTAAACGACACACTTGCCTTAGGTGGGGAATCTGAAGAAGAGTTGTCGGCAAAACAAACGTTCGATGTCGAAATCGATACGCCTTCCAACCGCATCGACTTGGATTTCGACAGCCTGGCAGCCGCGCAAAACGGCATTTTGTCCGGCGCACTTACGCAGGATGAAGAAACCCAAAAACGCGCGGATGCCGATTGGAACAAAATCGAATCCACAGACAGCGTGTACGAGCCCGAGACCTTCAACCCGTACAACCCTGCCAAAATCGTCATCGACACACCCGAACCGGAATCTGTCGCCCAAACTGCCGAAAACAAACCGGAAACCGTCGATACCGATTTCTACAACAACCTGTTCTCAAACAACCATATCGACACAGAAGAAACAGCTTCCGCAAAACCTGCCGCACCCTCCGGACTGGCAGGCTTCCTGAAGGCTTCCTCGCCCGAAACCATCTTGGAAAAAACAGTTGCCGAAGTCCAAACACCGGAAGAGTTGCACGATTTCCTGAAAGTGTACGAAACCGATGCCGTCGCGGAAACTGCGCCTGAAACGCCCGATTTCAACGCCGCCGCAGACGATTTGTCCGCACTGCTGCAACCTGCTGAAGCACCGGCCGTTGAGGAAAATGTAACGGAAACTGTTGCCGAAACGTCCGACTTCCACACCGTTGCCGACGATTTGTCCGCGCTGCTGCAACCGTTTGAAACACCTGACGTTGGGGAAACCGCAGCAGAAGCCGTTGCCGAAATACCTGATTTTAACGCCACCGCAGACGATTTGTCCGCATTGCTTCAGCCTGCTGAAGCACCGGCTGTTGAGGAAAATGTAACGGAAACCGTTGCCGATGATTTGTCCGCGCTGCTGCAACCGTTTGAAACGCCTGACGTTGGGGAAATCGCAGCAGAAACTGTTGCCGAAATGCCCGATTTCCACACCGTTGCAGACGATTTGTCCGCGCTGCTGCAACCTTCTGAAGTACCTGCCGTTGAGGAAAAAGCAGCGGAAATCACTTTGGAAACGCCTGATTCCAACACCTCTGAGGCAGACGCTTTGCCCGACTTCCTGAAAGACGGGGAAAAAGAAACGGTAGATTGGAGCATCTCCCTTGCGGAAGAGAATATCCCGAACAATGCAGATACCGGTTTCACTTCGGAATCTGTGGGTTCTGACGCACCGGCCGAAGCAAAATACGACCTTGCCAAAATGTATCTCGAAATCGGCGACCGCGATGCCGCTGCCGAGACAGTGCAGGAATTGCTGGAAGAAGCGGAAGGTGATGTACTCAAACGTGCTCAAGCATTGGCGCAGGAATTGGGTATTTGATTCCCAACTGCCCTTTCGCAGATCAAGGATGCCGTTTCAGACGGCATCTTTTTTTGCCTTATCTGTGTAACGGATAAAGTTTGAACCGGCACAGGCTCAAACAGCAGACCGCCGGCAATATAGTGGATTAAATTTAAACCAGTACGGCGTTGCCTCGCCTTGCCGTACTATTTGTACTGTCTGCGGCTTCGTCGCCTTGTCCTGATTTTTGTTAATCCACTATAAAAAATGCCGTCTGAACCCCCTAAAGGCTTCAGACGGCATTGGCGGCGGCGGTATCAGGTATTCGCATAGACAACCGAATCGTCGCCGCTTTTCTTTTGAATAAACTCGATTTTGTAGCCGTCGGGGTCTTCGACGAAGGCTATCACAGTTGTGCCGTGTTTCATCGGGCCGGCTTCGCGGACGACGTTTCCGCCCTGCCGCTTCACACGTTCGCAGGCTTCGTAGGCATCGTCCACTTCAACTGCGATGTGTCCGTAAGCGTTGCCCAAGTCGTATCGTTCCGTATCCCAGTTGTGCGTCAGTTCCAAAACCGTGCTGTCTACCTCATCTCCGTAACCGACGAAGGCAAGGGTAAATCTGCCTTCGGGATAATCTTTTCGGCGGAGCAGTTTCATGCCCAAAACGTTTTGGTAGAAATCGAGGGACTTTTCGAGATTGCCCACGCGGAGCATAGTATGGAGTAAGCGCATTTTTTGTGTTCCTCTCGGTGGTGGTTAAACTTCGATTTTATTCGGGGTAAACGTCTGCCATTTGTTGCAGGCGGGACAGTGCCAGAAAAAGACTTGGGATTTGAAGTGGCAGTTGCGGCAACGGTACATCACGCTGCGCTGTAGCTGCCGCCCGATAACCGAACGCATCATATCGGCATCGGCTTTCCAGGCCGGATCCAAATCGCTGAGTTTCAAACCGAGCAGGCGGTACACGCCGTTGAGGTCGGGTTTGCGGCGGACAAGTTCGACGGCGGTTTGCGCGGCTTCTTTCTCGCCCTTGAGCAGCAGGGATTTTTCATACACGACATTGATCAGGTCAAGTTCGGGAAACGTCTGCATATATCCTGTCAGACGGTTCAAGCCTTCTTCAGGTTTTCCCTGCGCGGCATAGGCTTCGTAAAGCTTCTCGCCGACCATACTCAAATAGGCGTGGTTTTGCTGCTCGATGGCGGCATAGGCTTCGACGGCGGCAGGGAAATTGCCCAGCCTGTACTCGAGATCGCCCAAAATCATATTGGCGCGGGTACATTTTTTATTGGCTTCCAAGGCTTTGCCGATATGGAAACGCGCGGCATCGAAATTGGATTTGAACAGCGAGGCTTGTGCAAGCTCGCAATAAAATTGCGCAATTTCAAATTGATAAGTTTGTTCGTCATGGCTGAGCAGCCGGGCGGTTTCAACCGCTTTTTCCCAATCCCTGTCCTGCTGGTAGATATGGAGCAGGTGCTGGCGGGCCTCGTGCGCCATTTCACCGTCTTGCAGCCCCAAAAAAATCTGTTCGGCACGGTCAACCAAGCCCGCGCTTTGGTAGTTTTGCGCCAATTCAAACAGGACGCGCGCACGCTTTTCGCCGACCGTGTCGGGGGAGTCGAGCAGCGTCCGGTGCATATTGATGGCTTTGTCGTTCTCACCGCGCTGGCGGTAGAGTTTGCCGAGGGTAAGATTCAAATCATACGACTGCGGCTGCTGGTCGATGACTTCCGCCAACTCTCTGGCGGCACGTCCGCTGTTGCGGTCAACCAAGGCATCCAGACTTTTGTAAAATCCCGACGGTATGCTTTTTGCCTGCTTTAATACAGTCTTCATATCCACGCGGGCGGCAAACCAGCCCATCGCGAAGAAAACGGGCAAAAGGATAATCGGCAGCAGGATAATCCACAATTCATTGTCCATATCGGCTTTCTCAAGGCTGTTTGGCAGATTCGGCAGCATTTTGTGCCGGCGGCGCAGTCAATTCCTGTCCGCTCAAGCGCGCATTTTTCTTCACTTCCGCACGCAGGCGGCTGTTTTCGCCGCGCAAGGACAGCAGCCGCCCGAACAGGGCAAACATTCCGAACACGATGCCGACGACAAACGCGCAGAACAGGGCGGCAATCAGCGGCAAATCGAATTTCTGCCCCGGCAGGTAGGAAAAGGAAACAGTATCAGTATTGAGGACGGCAAGCAGCAGAAAGAGCAGCAGGATAATGATTTTGATGACGGTATAGATAAGTTTCATATGTGTTCCGCAGGTAAGACAGACGGGCGGCGCACCCAAACGGTGCGGCAGCCGGATTGTGCAAGTTTAAACGATTTGGACGCTTCCGGATAGGGAAGCCGCTGACACGGGCAGTCCGCAATGCTAAAATATGCAAAGACAAACTCCCCGCGCCGATACAAAAATGCCAACCAACCAACCAACCAACCAACCAACCAACCAACCAACCAACCAACCAACCAACCAACCAACCAACCAACCAACCAACCAACCAATCAATCAATCAATCGACAAAATTGTAGGCTTTGCCCGAACCTGCCGCAAGCCTGACGAAGTATTTGATTTTCTCACGCGCCACGCCGTCCCCTTCTCCCCCATCGGGGGGATGACCAACCAAAATATCCTGCTGGACCTGCCCGGCGGGAAATTCGTCCTGCGCCTGCCCCATTCCGCCCGCGCCGCCTTGATCGACCGGAGGCACGAGGCGTTCAACAATGATTTGGCGTACCGCGCCGGTTTGAATGTGGAAACGCCCGTTTTGGATGTACAAAGCGGTGTGAAGCTGACGCGTTATCTGGAAAACTCCGCGCCCTTAAATCAAACGCAACTGCAAGACGAACGCTGCCTGCGCCTGGTTGCGGGCAACCTGCGCCGGCTGCACGGCGGAAACTTTGCCTTCCGCAACACATTCAATGCCTTTGACGCATTCCGCCGGTATTTTTCCTTATTGCAGGACAAGGATTTGTTCCTGAAGGCGGACGCGCGTATGGACAGGCTTGCGGATGCTTTTTGGCGGCTGGAAGGCGTATGCCGGAAACTGCCCCTTCGCCCGTGCCACAATGATTTGGTACCGGAAAATATGCTGTTGCAGGGGGAGGGGCTGTTTTTTATCGATTGGGAGTATTCGGGTATGAACGACCCCTTGTTCGACCTTGCCGCCGTTATCGAGGAGGGGCGGATGCCGTCTGAAGCGGCAGGCTGCCTGCTGGAGGCCTATCTTGCCGGCGGGGCTTCAGACGGCATCTCGGCGCGGGACGCGGCGACGCGCCTGAACATCCACCGGTTTTGCCAAAACGTGCTGTGGTTTTTGTGGACGAAGGTTAAAGAGGAACAGGGCGAAGATTTCGGCGGTTATGCAGCACGGCGGCTGGCGGCGGCGTTTGAACTGTCGGCGGTGCTGCCGTGATGCGCGGCTATCTGTTCGGAGCGGCTTCGGCGGTATTTTGGGCGGCTTCCGGCCTGTTGTTCGACCGTTTGCCGTTTGCGCGCGGCGCGGCATTCGGACAGATGGTTTTTTTGCTGTTTTTGATTGATTTGTGTTCTTTGTCGGCAGTGTGGGCAGGCTTGGGGAGCGGAGGGCGGCCGGGGTTTCGCGGCGTTTTTTGGAGGCCCGTGTTGTCGGGACTGCTCGGCGGGCCGGTCGGTATGTCGGCATACCTTTTGGGCATCCATTACCTGACGGTATATTACGCCGCGCCTTTATCGTCCCTGTTCCCCGTATTGGCGGCGGCTTTGTCGGCTTGGTTTTTAAAGGAACGCACAGGGACGGCGGCGCGTGCCGGTTTCGCGCTGGCGGTACTCTCTTCGGCGGGCTTGGCTGCGGATGCAGGCGGACGGGGCGGACTGAACGCCTTGGGGTTGGTTTGTATCGCAGTGTGCGTTTCGGGCTGGTCGCTCGAGGTTGTTTTGTCTGCCCGGACGATGCGTACGCTCTCCGGCCTTCAGGTTTATTGTTTGCGCCTGTGCGGATCGGTATGCGGCTACCTGCTGATCCTTGTCTGCCTGTCTGCCCGGGGGTTTTCTTTAAACCCCTCCGATTTGTACGACGCGCGCATCATCGGCATCATTGCCTTCGGCACGTTGTCTTATGCCTGTTATTATCAGGCGATTTATCTGTTGAAACCCCTCAAGGCGATGGCCTTGAACATCACCTACCCTGTTTGGGCGATGGTTTTGGGGTTCTTCGTTTACCGCCACCCGGTTCCGCCGTCCGCCATAATGTGGGCGGTTTTGTTGGGAACCGGCGCGGCATTGAGCCTGTGCGGGCGGAAAGGTGAAATATGAATGCCATTATTTTGGCGGCGGGGCTGGGCAGCCGCTTTAAAGAAATGACGCAAACCGTCCACAAAGCCCTTTTGGACATTTGCGGCACGCCCAACCTCGAAAGGACGCTATCCTTCCTGCGCGAAGCCGGCATAAGCAATATCGCCGTCGTAACCGGCCATTTGCACCGGCAATTCGATTATCTTCAAGAAAAATACGGCTGTATTTTGATTCACAACGAAAAATATCGGGAATACAACAGCATCTATTCCTTTTCGCTGGCGCGTAATTTTTTCAACGGCTGCTACGTCGTCGATGCCGACGTGGTGCTCGGACGCAATATTTTTTTAAACCGCCCGCAGCACAGCACCTATTTCACCGTCGTCCGCGCCCGCACGCACAACGAATGGCTGCCCGTTTCAGACGACATCGGACGGGTCGTCCGCATCGACATCGGTTCCCAGCCCCGCCCCAGCCTGTCGGGCGTGTCTTATTGGACGGCGGAAGACTGCCGCACCATCTTAAACCTGCTCGGGGCATACGCCGGTGCGGAACGTCTGGAAAACCCCAAACTCTATTGGGACAACATCCCGATGGAACACCTCGGCAAACTGGACATCCGCACCGAGCTGCTCGGCAGCGGCGACATATTTGAAATGGACGACCAAGAAGACTACCGCGCCATCTTGCGGCAGCTCGCCCCCCTTCGGCAGCGGCAACGTCCCGACACGCAAGGCGGCACATAAAGCGCGATCCTGCCGTATTGCCCGAACAGGTTTGCCGCTGCGGATGACGGCGTTCCAACCGTAAAGAAAAGCAATGCGCCCCTTTGACGGGGTGCAATACAAAGGAATTTAAATGAAAAAATTGACACTCAGGGAACAACAGCTCGTCTGCCTCGACATTTTGGACGATTTCCACGCCCTGTGCGAACGGCACGGCATCCGCTATTCGCTCGGCGGCGGCACACTGATCGGCGCGATACGCCACCAAGGCTTCATCCCTTGGGACGACGACATCGACGTTTATATGCACCGCGACGAATACCAAAAATTTGTCGGCGTTTGGCAAAAAACCGCGCACCCGCACTATTTTTTGGAAACCGCCGAAGACATCCGCGCCCGGCATACCGGGGAAATGGCAAAAATCTTCGATCCGCGTGCAGAACTCATCGACGCATACGGCAAAAAAAGCCCTTTATTTATCGACATTTTCATTTATGACGGCGTACCTGACGAACCAAAAACCATTTTCCGTATGATGAAACGGCACCGCCGCATCAAGTTGCGCTTTTCTTCCTGCAAAAAAAGGTGGCTGAAGGCAAAAGAAGGTAGCCTGAAATACAAAATTTTTGCCGTTTTAAGTCGTTTTCTATTTAACAAAATGACGCAAAACCTGCAACAGTTCCAAACCGCCTACCCGATTCGGGAATGTGGTTTCATCGGTTTGGTTTTGTCCGACTACGGCGGCTGGAGGAAATCCTATATGCCCAAAAAATATTTCGACAGCGTCGTCTATAAAACATTCGAGGGCAGGCAGTTTCAAGTGATGAACGGCTACCACGAACACCTGACGCAATATTACGGCGACTATATGCGGCTGCCGCCCGAAGAGGAACAGAAACCGCACCATACGTCCGAAGCATACCTGTTGTCCGAATGAGCGCGGCCGGCAGATTGTCATCCGTCCTCGATACGGATTAAAATGTCTGGATACATATCCGAACAAGAAAGGCTTTACATTATGAGCAGACCCGTACCCGCCGTATTCGGCAGCGTTTTTCACAGTCAAATGCCCGTCCTCGCCTACCGCGAAGGCAAATGGCAGCCGACCGAATGGCAATCTTCGCAAGACCTCTCCCTCGCACCCGGCGCGCACGCCCTGCACTACGGCAGCGAATGTTTCGAGGGACTGAAAGCCTTCCGTCAGGCAGACGGTAAAATCGTACTGTTCCGTCCGACTGCCAATATCGCGCGTATGCGGCAAAGTGCGGACATCCTGCACCTGCCCCGACCCGAAACCCAAGCTTATCTCGATGCTTTGGTCGAACTGGTCAAACGTGCCGCCGATGAAATTCCCGATGCGCCTGCCGCGCTGTACCTGCGCCCGACCTTAATCGGTACCGATCCCGTTATCGGCAAGGCCGGTTCTCCTTCCGAAACCGCCCTGCTGTATATTTTGGCTTCCCCCGTCGGCGACTATTTCAAAGTCGGCTCGCCCGTTAAAATCTTGGTGGAAACCGAACACATCCGCTGCGCCCCGCACATGGGCCGCGTCAAATGCGGCGGCAACTACGCTTCCGCGATGCACTGGGTGCTGAAGGCGAAAGCCGAATACGGCGCAAACCAAGTGCTGTTCTGCCCGAACGGCGACGTGCAGGAAACCGGCGCGTCCAACTTTATCCTGATTAATGGTGATGAAATCATTACCAAACCGCTGACAGACGAGTTTTTGCACGGCGTTACCCGCGATTCCGTACTGATGGTTGCCAAAGATTTGGGCTATACCGTCAGCGAACGCAATTTCACGGTTGACGAACTCAAAGCTGCGGTGGAAAACGGTGCGGAGGCGATTCTGACCGGTACGGCCGCGGTCATTTCCCCGGTAACTTCTTTCGTAATTGACGGCAAAGAAATCGAAGTGAAGAGCCAAGAACGCGGCTATGCCATCCGTAAGGCGATTACCGACATCCAGTACGGTTTGGCGGAAGACAAATACGGCTGGCTGGTTGAAGTGTGCTGATGCTTTAAATAAAAAAATGCCGTCTGAAACCCGTTTGGCGTTTCAGACGGCATTTTCGCATCCGGACCGTTTCCTCCGCGCCTGCCGCAAGTCGACACAAAGGCAGTCGGTTAAAACAAGCGTCCGCATTTCCCATCCCGCCTGCCGTAAATCGGGCATTTCTCTGGAAATACGCTTCAGACGGCAAACCGCCGCCCGAAACCGATATGCGGCACGGACGGCGCACGGATTTGAAAACGGCGGATTATCCCTCGGTGCTCAAGGCATTGATGCTGTAACCGCCGTCAACGTAAGTGATTTCGCCGGTAATGCCGGACGACAGGTCGGACAGCAGGAAGGCGGCGGTATTGCCGACTTCTTCGATGGTAACGTTGCGGCGGAGGGGATTGTGGGCGGCGACGTGTCCCAAGAGTTTGCTGAAATCGGCGATGCCGGAGGCGGCAAGCGTTTTGATCGGGCCTGCGGAAATGCCGTTGCAGCGGATGCCTTCTTTGCCCAAACAGGCGGCGGTAAAGCGGATGCCTGCCTCAAGGCTGGCTTTTGCCATACCCATCACGTTGTAATTCGGAATCGCGCGCACCGCGCCCAAGTAGCTCAGGGCGACGATGGCGGAATTTCTGCCGCGCATCATCGGACGGGCGGCTTTTGCCAATGCGGGCAGGCTGTATGCGGAAATTTCGTGTGCGGTGTTGAACGCTTCGCGGCTGATGCTGTCGAGGAAATCGCCGCTCAAGGCTTCTTTCGGCGCGAAGCCGATGGAATGCACCAAACCGTCCAAGCCGTCCCAATGTTTGCCCAAGTCGGCGAACACTTGGTTGATTTCGTCATCGCTGGCAACATCGCAGCGGAATACGAGTTCGGAATCCAATTCCGCCGCCATTTTGCGGACGCGCTCTTCCAGTTTGTCCACAACGTAGGTAAACGCCAGTTCCGCGCCCTGTTCGCGGCAGGCTTTGGCGATGCCGTAAGCGATGGAACGCTCGGAAATCATGCCGGTAATCAGAATTTTTTTGCCTTGCAGAAAACCCATTTTGTATCCTTCAAATAGTGTTCGGTTCGTTCTAAACCGTTGATTATAGCAAATTGTCCCTGTTTCTGTGTTTTCACTTTGCAGCGTGCAAACGGCAATGCCGTCTGAAGCGGATTTCAGACGGCATTGGACGTTTCAAATACGGTTTAAGGCATCAGATGCCGCGCAACAATTCGTTGACGCTGGTTTTGGCGCGGGTTTGCGCGTCCACGCGTTTGACAATGACGGCGCAGTAAAGGCTGTGGCTGCCGTCTTTGGAAGGCATACTGCCGGATACGACAACCGAACCTGCCGGTACACGGCCTTGGTAGATTTCGCCAGTCGTACGGTCGAAGATTTTGGTGGATTGACCGATGAACACGCCCATCGAAATCACGCTGCCTTCTTCGACAATCACGCCCTCAACGATTTCAGAACGCGCACCGATGAAGCAGTTGTCTTCAATGATGGTGGGTGCGGCCTGCAGGGGTTCGAGTACGCCGCCGATGCCGACGCCGCCGCTCAAGTGCACGTTTTTACCGATTTGCGCGCAAGAACCGACAGTCGCCCAAGTGTCAACCATCGCACCTTCGTCAACGTATGCGCCGATGTTGACGTAAGACGGCATCAGCACGACATTTTTCGCCACAAAGCTGCCGCGTCGGGCAACCGCACCCGGAACGGCGCGGAAGCCTGCGTTTTTGAACTCGTCTTCAGACCAGTCGGCAAACTTGGTCGGCACTTTGTCGAAGTATTTGTTCACGCCGTCGTTGAGGACTTCGTTGTCTTGGATGCGGAAAGACAGCAGCACGGCTTTTTTCGCCCATTCGTTGACTTTCCACTCGCCCACGCCCAAGCGTTCGGCGACGCGCAGTTTGCCTGAATCGAGCTGGCGGATGGTTTCCAACACGGCTTCTTTGACTTCGGGAATAACGGTGGACGGGGTGATGTCCGCGCGGTTTTCAAAGGCGGTTTCGATAATGTTTTGCAAAGACATAATGTTTCCTTATGTGAGATGTTTCGTGGGACGTTTGCCGGTATTTTCAGGCAGTATGTTCATTTGAAATGAATGCGCTATTGTGCCACGCAAACGCATATTCGTCAGCAATACGCGGGCGGTTGCCGAACATTGGCGTTTCGGAATCGGGCAGGCGGCAGGCATTGCCTTTTCCGCACCCGAATCAATACAGAACGGCGACAGTGCCTTTATGCCGCGCCGCCGCCTTTCAGACGGCATTCGCGGTAAAACGCCATCAGCCCTTCGGTCGAGGCATCGTGTACGGACGTGCCGCCTTCCAGTTCGCCGATGATGGTTTTTGCCAACTGTTTGCCGTATTCCACACCCCACTGATCGAAGGGGTTGACGTTCCAGATGGCACCCTGCACAAAAGTTTTGTGTTCGTAAGCCGCCATCAGCATACCCAAATTGTAGGGCGTGAGGCGGTCGAGTAGGATGCTGTTGCTGGGGCGGTTGCCGGGGAACTCTTTGTGCGGCGCGAGGCGTTCGCGTTCCGCTTCGGGCAAATCCGCCAACTCGGCGCGTGCTTCGTCCAAGGTTTTGCCCTTCATCAAGGCTTCCGCTTGGGCAAAGGCGTTGGCAACGGTAAAACGGCTGCGTCCGTCCTCCCTGCCCTGCGCCGTTATCGGGACGATAAAGTCGCAGGGAATCAGGCGCGTGCCTTGGTGGAGCAGTTGGAAATAGGCGTGCTGGCAGTTGACCCCTTCACCGCCGAACACGATGCCGCCCGTTTTGCACGCGGCGGGACTGCCGTCTGAAGCGCGGCTTTTGCCCAAACTCTCCATATCGAGCTGGTTCAGCCACGCCGGCAGCAGGCGCAGGTTGTGGCTGTACGGAACGGCGGTCTGCCCGTCCGCGTGCTGGAAATTGTTGTACCACACGGCAATCAGCGCCATCAGCACGGGAATGTTGCGGCGCGGCGGCGTGTGGAAAAAATGGCTGTCCATCGCGTGCGCCCCCGCTAGCAGTTCGCGGAAACGCGCCCCGCCGACCGCAACCATCACGGGCAAACCGACGGGTGACCAGACGGAATAGCGTCCGCCCACCCAGTCGTACATCGCAAACACACGTTCCGCCGCAATGCCGAAACTTTGCGCCGCTTCCGTATCGGCAGACACCGCGCAAAAATGGCACGCCGTTTCGGATTCCGAGAACCCCGCACCGCGATACCACGCCTTGACCGCCTCTGCATTGAGCAGGGTTTCAGGCGTTTTGAAGGACTTGCTGGCAACGCAAAACACCGTTGTTTCAGGGTTCAGACGGCATAAAACCGCATCCAGGCAGGCAGGATCGGCGTTGGCGGCAAAATGAATGCCGATATGCCGTCTGAACGGCTCAAGTGCCTGCACGCACATTGCCGGCCCGAGGTCGGAGCCGCCTATGCCGATGTGGACAAAATCCGTAATCCGTTTTCCGGTTACCCCCTGATACGAACCGTCGTCCAAACCGCGTGCAAAATCCAAAGCGCGGTCAAGTTCGCGGCGGATTTCGGGCAACACGTCCCTGCCGTCCGCATAAACGGCATCCGCACCGTCGGGCAGGCGCAAAGCCGTATGCAGCGCGGCACGCCCCTCGCTGCCGTTGACTTTCGCACCCGTCCGCAAAGCATGCATTTTCCCTTCCAAATCCGCCGCGTCGGCAAGATTGCAGAGCAGTTGCAGCGTATCTTCGCCCAAACGGTTTTTGCTGTAATCGAACAACATCCCGTCCAAACGCTCGTGCATACGCTCAAAACGGCCGGGGTCGGCAGCAAAGCGGTCGCGTAAAAGAATGTGGCGCGTATCCTGATTGTGGCGTTCGAGCGCATGCCATGCACGGGTAAAGGCATCCATCTGTTTTCCTTGATTTTTCAGAACCGGATTAAAATGTAGCAGAATGTAGTTTAACAAACGGCAGACGCTTTGGCGAATCACGGAAACACTACGCCCTGCTTTCAGACGGCGGCAGAATTGATTTTTATCAAGCAGGATACCGATGGGGGTGCAGGATGCAAAAGACTTGTGCTATTCTTTGTAATCGAATAAAAGACGGGGGTTATCGTCTGTAAGATACCTACAAAATGCCGCACGACGGCACGGTTGGCAAAAGAAAGCGGCACACCGCTTCGCAAATTGTTGTTTCTTCCCATTTTCCTCAGGAGCAGGTCGATATGAAGGTTTCCCCACAAACGGCAATGACGCTTCGCCAAATCATGCTGATGAACTTCGGATTCTTCGGCATCCAATACAGCTTCGGTTTGCAGCAGACCGCCATCAACCCCATCTTCAGCTTCCTTCAGGCCGACCTCGCACAACTGCCCGTCCTCAATATGGCGGGACCGATTACCGGACTGCTCGTGCAGCCCATCATCGGCGCAATGTCCGACCGCACCTGGATACCCGGCCTGGGCCGCCGCCGTCCGTATTTCCTCATCGGCGCAATCGGGTGCAGCCTCTGCCTCTTCATCTATCCGCACGTTACCGCCCTGTGGGTCGCCGTGATGCTGCTTTGGCTTTTGGACATCAGCAACAACACCGCCATGGAACCCTTCCGCGCCTTCGTTGCCGACACCGTTCCCGAGAAACAGCAGCCTACCGGCTTTCTGATGCAGTCCGTGTTTACCGGCTTGGGCATCACGCTGGCAAACGTCTCCCTCTACATCTTCCAACAAATCGGCTGGCTCAAGCAGACCTCCGAAGCAGGCATCCCCTACTGGGTATTCGGCTCTTTCTACATCGGCGCAGTCTGTTCCATCGGCTCGGTGCTCATTACCATCCTCTCCACGCAGGAAAAAATGCCCACAGGCAAAGAAGCCGCCGAGTTGAAAGCCAAAACGGGCAATCCCTTGGGCGCGGTCAAAGACATCTTCGCCGCCATCAAAGAAATGCCCCAAACCCTGTGGCAGCTCGCCCTTGTGTACCTCTTCCAGTGGTACGCCCTCTTCATCTACTGGCAATACATCTCCCACAGCATCGTCCAATCCGTCTGGCACTCGACCGCCGCCGACAAAGCCGCCTACGAACAGGCAGTCGCCTGGACGGGCCTAGTCAACGGTTTCTACAACATCGTAACCTTCGTTTCCGCGTTCGGACTGATGTGGCTCGCGCGCAAATACGCCGCCAAATACGTCCACGCCTTCGCCGTTTCCCTTGCTGCCGCCGCACTGTTGGCCATTCCCCACATTTCCGACAAATACCTCATGTTCGCACCCATGATCGGTTTCGGCGCAGGTTGGGCAAGTATGATGGGCGTGCCGTTCATGATTGTCGTCAACTCCATCCCCAAAGCGCGTTACGGCGTGTACATGGGCATCGTCAACATGATGATCGTCATCCCCATGCTGATCGAAACCGTAACCTTCGGCTGGGTTTACAACACCTTCCTCGGCGCAAACCCTGCCAACGCCATGACCTTCGCCGGCATTTTCCTCGCCGTCGCCGCCGTCCTGACGCTGGGCATCAAAACCAAAGGCAAACCGTCCGAATCCTGATACATCCGCCTGCCCCATGCCGTCTGAAGACAACCGTTTTCAGACTGCATCTTGTTTTCCAAACACCACAAAACACCCTCACACCGGTCTTTTAAAAATAAACGGGCATTCCGAAAAACTTCCTTACCGGTTAGAACGTACCTCTGAAAACAATAGATTTTTGGTTTATTCGAAAGGAGTACAGACCCTTCCAAATCAGGGCAATAAAGGGCTGCACCTTGTGTGCTGCACTGCATATTGAAACATTGCAGATGCATAGATGTCAGACAACCGTTTAATAAGGTATAATTGCACCCGATTCCGTCCCGTTTGCCGCCCGCAGGCGGGATGTCGGTGGTTTCCATCTTGCCGGGAACACGCCGATACTGTTTTTTAACGATATTTCTTACATTTTGTTCCAATTACTTTACGGGGCTAGAATATGGCTAAAAATGGGGGATTTTCTTTGTTCGCAAAGAAAGAAAAACGCTTTATCTTTGAAGGCAGGCATTCCGCCTCCGACAAACTGGTCAACGGCGAAGTATCCGCGTTTACCGAAGAAGAGGCGCGCAAAAAACTGGCCAAACGCGGCATCCGCCCGTTGCAGATTACCCGTGTGAAAACAAGCTCCAAGCGCAAAATCACACAAGAAGACATCACCGTCTTCACCCGCCAGCTGTCCACGATGATTAAAGCTGGCCTTCCGTTGATGCAGGCGTTTGAAATTGTGGCGCGCGGACACGGCAACCCGTCTATGACGGAAATGCTGATGGAAATCCGCAGCAATGTGGAACAGGGCAGCACGTTGAGCCGCGCATTCTCCAACCACCCTAAATATTTCGACCGCTTCTACTGCAACCTGGTTGCGGCGGGCGAAACGGGCGGCGTGTTGGAAAGCCTGTTGGACAAATTGGCAGTTTACAAGGAAAAAACCCAGGCCATCCGCAAAAAGGTAAAAACCGCGCTGACCTATCCGGTATCCGTCATCGCCGTCGCCATCGGTTTGGTATTCGTGATGATGATTTTCGTACTGCCCGCCTTTAAAGAGGTTTACGCCAATATGGGCGCGGAGCTTCCCGCACTGACCCAAACAGTGATGGATATGTCCGACTTTTTCGTCTCATACGGCTGGATGGTGCTGATCGCACTCGGCTTTGCCATATACGGCTTCCTCAAATTGAAGGCGCGTTCGATTAAAATCCAACGGCGTATGGATGCCCTGCTGCTGCGTATGCCGATTTTCGGAGACATCGTCCGCAAAGGGACGATTGCCCGCTGGGGCAGGACGACGGCGACACTGATTGCGGCAGGCGTGCCTTTGGTCGATGTCTTGGACTCCACCGCCGGCGCGGCGGGCAATTTAATCTATGAAGAAGCCACCCGGGAAATCCGTACGCGCGTCATCCAAGGCCTGTCTATGACTTCGGGGATGCGTGCGACGGAACTGTTCCCCAATATGATGGTGCAGATGTCCTCCATCGGCGAGGAATCGGGTTCTTTGGACGATATGCTCAACAAAGCCGCCGAATTTTATGAAGACGAGGTGGACAATGCGGTCGGCAGGCTGTCCGCTATGATGGAGCCGATTATTATTGTGATTTTGGGCTTGGTCATCGGTACGCTTCTGGTCGCTATGTATCTGCCGCTGTTCAACTTGGGCAACGTGGTCGGCTGACCCGTCATACGGATCCGGCGCGGATTGGTTCTGCGCCGGTTTGTTTTTGCTTTGAATATATCGAGGGCAAAATATGTTTGCTTTATCTGTACTGCCTCCGTTTGCCGTACCTTTGGCGGCTGTTTTGGGGCTGCTGGTCGGCAGCTTCCTGAATGTCGTCATTTACCGCGTGCCCGTTATGATGGAACGCGGCTGGACGGTATTTGCCAAAGAACATTTAAACCTGCCGCTGACCGACGAGGAAAGCCGTACCTTCAACCTAATGAAGCCGGATTCCTGCTGTCCGAAATGTCGCACACCGATACGCGCGTGGCAGAACATCCCGATTGTCAGCTACCTGCTCCTGCGCGGCAAATGCGCTTCCTGCCGCACCAAAATCAGCATACGTTATCCCTTAATCGAGCTACTGACCGGCGTATTGTTCGGGCTGGTCGCCTGGCAATACGGCTGGTCTTGGATTACGCTGGGCGGATTGGTGCTGACCGCGTTTCTGATTTCCCTGACCTTTATCGATGCGGACACCCAATACCTGCCCGACTCGATGACACTGCCCTTGATTTGGCTGGGGCTGATATTTAATTTGGACGGCGGCTTCGTGCCTTTGCAGTCTGCCGTTTTAGGTGCGGTCGCCGGCTATGGTTCATTATGGCTCTTATGTGCAGTGTATAAACTGCTCACAGGAAAAACCGGTATGGGCAACGGAGATTTCAAACTGATTGCCGCATTGGGCGCGTGGCTCGGCATATCCGCATTGCCCGTGCTGATTTTTGTTTCCTCACTGATCGGTTTGGTCGCGGCAATCGTTATGCGCATCGCCAAGGGGCAGCATTTTGCCTTCGGCCCCGCACTGACAGTTTCGGGCTGGATAATTTTTACGGCAAACGATTCCGTATGGCGGGCGGTCAACTGGTGGCTGACCCATCCGGTGCTGTAAGATGACGGTATGGGTCGGGCTGACCGGCGGAATCGGCAGCGGCAAATCGGCAGCCGCGCAATGTTTTGCCGATTTGGGCGTGCCGCGCATCGATGCGGACGCGGCGGCGCACTCGCTGACGGCTTCAGACGGCATCGCCCTGCCGGAAATCAGGCGGCTGTTCGGCGACACCGTTTTCGACACACAGGGTTTGTTGCGGCGCGACATATTGCGTAAAGAAATCTTTGCCTCCCCATCGCGCAAAGCCTTGCTCGAATCCGTGATGTTGCCGCTGATTTTCTCAGAAATCAAAAAACAGCAAGAAACCTTTACCGATGCGGCTTACGGCATTGTCGAAATTCCGCTGCTGACGGAAAAACGTCAATTTATCAGCCTGATACGGCGTGTCCTGACCATAAGCGCACCTTTGGAAAAACGTATCGGCAGGGTGATGGCCCGCAGCGGGCTGACGCGCGGCGAGGTGGCTGCCGTCATCAGCCATCAGGCATCCGAATCCGAACGCCTACTGCTTGCAGACGATGTGCTGCTCAATGACGGCAGCCTCAAAAGCCTGCGTGAGAAAACAATGCGCCTGCACGCGTTTTATTCAGGGATTTTCGCCTCAAAACCAACACAAGGAAAACACAATGACTGAATCGCAGCAAACACGCCTTCAAGTCAAATGTCCGACCTGTCAAACAGCAGTAGTATGGGAACTCGAAAACGCATTCCGCCCCTTCTGTTCGCAACGCTGCAAACTGATCGACTTGGGCGGATGGGCAGACAGGAAATATACGGTTTCCGACCAAACGGAAAGTTTGCCGGAAATATCCGAACCCGACGGGGCATACCGCTGACCGCCCCACCTTCCCGGCAAGTACCCTGAAAGTCAAATGCCGTCTGAAACAAACACGCTTCAGACGGCATTTTCATTCTCAAACCTAATCGTTGGTATTTGCCGTTACCTCTTCCAATGAAGTAATGCCCTGCATAACTTTCAACAAACCGGCCCGGCGCAAATCCACCATACCCTCCTTATAGGCAACATCCAAAATATCCACTTCCGTACCGTTGTTCATAATCACACGCTGCATTTCTTCGCTGATGGGCATAACCTCATACACGCCCGCACGCCCTTTATAACCCTGCCCCCGGCAACGGTCGCAACCGACGGCGCGGTAAAGTTTCCAATCTTTTGCAAGGTCCTCATCGGTAAAACCGACTTCCTTCAAAGCAGAGGCAGACGGACGTTCCACTTCCTGTTTGCAGCTCGAACACAGCCTGCGTAAAAGACGCTGCGCCATAATCAGGCTGACCGAACTGGCAATATTAAACGGCGCGACACCCATATTCAGCATACGCGACAACGTCGCCGGCGCATTATTGGTGTGCAGGGTGGAAAACACCATATGCCCTGTTTGTGCCGCCTTAATCGCAATATCGGCAGTTTCCAAATCACGAATCTCACCGACCATAATGATGTCCGGATCCTGACGCAGGAAAGACTTTAAAGCAGCGGCAAAAGTCAGGCCCTGCTTCTCATTGACGTTGACCTGATTGATGCCCGGCAGGTTAATCTCGGCAGGGTCTTCCGCCGTTGCAATATTTACCGACTCCGTATTCAAAATATTCAAACAGGTATAGAGCGACACCGTCTTACCCGAACCCGTCGGGCCGGTTACCAGCACCATACCGTAAGGACGATGGATCGCTTCCAACAGCAATTTTTTCTGAAACGGCTCGAAACCGAGCTGGTCGATGTTCAAAGACGCGGCATCGGAGTTCAAAATCCGCATCACAACCTTTTCGCCAAACAGCGTCGGCAAAGTGCTGACGCGGAAATCGATAGGCTTGCCGCCCTTTTGAAAGGTCAGCTGCATCCTGCCGTCCTGCGGTATGCGTTTTTCGGAAATGTCCAAACGCGACATCACCTTAATCCGGGAAGCAAGCTGCCCCCTTACCGCAATAGGCGGCTGAACCACCTCGCGAAGCTGCCCGTCCACGCGGAAACGGATACGGGCATTGTGTTCGTAAAACTCAAAATGAATGTCCGATGCCCCGCTGCGCAAGGCATCCGACAAAGTTTTATGGATAAACCTCGGAACAGGGCCGTCCTCCGCCTCCTCATTGTCGATATACAGGGTGTGGCTTTCCTCTTCCTCCTGCTCCTCCCCAAGCTCCTGAAGCAGCGATGTCGATCTCGACCCCACCCAATCGAGCAAACCCGCCAACTGGTCATCCTCGACAATGACCAACTCGACCGTAATCCCTGCGGCAGACACGGTTTTCTGAATTTGCGGCATCTGGGTCGGATCGGAAACCGCAAAAAATACTTTATTGTCCCGACGGAAAACCGGCACACAGTGGAACTCCACCATCTGCTCTTCCGTCAACACCCCCATCAGCACCCTGTGGCGCGGATAATGGCGCAAATCAAGAACCGAATAACTGAACACCCTGGCAATCAGTGCCGCAAGGGATTTAGGCGAAATGACACCGTCTGAAAACAGCATCGGCAACACTTCCTTACCCGCCTGCGACTCCTTGTAGTAATGCTCGGCCTGCTCAACAGTAACCACCTGGTTTTGAACCAGAATCCTCAGCAAACCTACGCTCATACGACCTTATCCCCAAATTTATTCATTGTTATACCAATATAACTTTTGTTATTGAATATTATCGGCGAACAGATTATCAAAAAAACAACCGCCTTGCAAATTCGGCATATTTCCATATATCCTAGCAAACGGGCGGCATACGCCTTTCCTCCCTTATATATTGCGCCCCATCAAAGGGTGCATTACTTTTTTAACCATCCCCGTTGACAGCCGAGTAAAAAGGTTTTTATGCCATCATCAAAATTAATATTTTCTTCTTCTGCCATATTATCCACATTAAAAAATGCGTCCCAAAAAAACATACCCCGTTTCCGGGCAGAAAAGTTTCCATACAATGGAAAACAAGCCTTTCATATCGCTGAAAGGCTTGTTTTACTTTGGTTTGCTATCGCCGATTATTACGCATTACATCGGCTTGGAAACCCCGTTTTTAGGGCTTAAACCTCGCCAACAGGAATCGAACCTGTATTTTACGCTTAGGAGGCATACGTTCTATCCGTTGAACTATGGCGAGCCGAAATGAAAAGGGAGATTTTAAACCTTTCCGGCAACAAAAGACAAGATGCCGGCAGCAATCAACGGCCCGACAGGGATACCGCCCATAAATGCCACCCCGATGACCGTACCGATCAGCAAGCCCGTTACCAATACCGGCTGCTGTCCCATCAAAGGCACGCCGCGTCCCGCCAGCCAAGCCACGAAAATACCGATAAAAACGGCGGATATCATTTTAAAATTCAAAAATTCGGCAACAGGAGGCACCTGCGCCTTTCCTGAAACCAACGGACTCAAAACCCCTATGGTTAAAAGAATGATACCGAGATTCAACCCATGCTTCTCGACCAACGGGACAAACTGTACCAATGCCGTCTGCTGCATCAGCAGCAATATGGTTGCCGAGATGGTAATCGAATTGTTGTTGCTGACCACACCCAACAGAATCAGCGTAACCAGAAACAGGGGAACAAAACTGAAATTCATCGGTTACGACACCCTGACCAAAGATTCCTTCGCCAGCTGAATCATGGCATCCTTCACTTCGCTGTCAGGCAGGGCATCCAAGGCGGCAACGGCACAATCAACTGCTTTGCGCGCCTCGCCTATCGAATATGCCAAAGCATCCGAACGGACGACATAATCGTGAATTTTCTCAAAATAGCTGCGATCTGCATTTTCCAAAGCAGTACGCACATCGTTCGCAACCTGTTCGGAACCCTGACGCATCAGATAAATCAAAGGCAGGGTCGGTTTCCCTTCCGCCAAATCGTCGCCGACGTTTTTACCTGTTTCTTCGGTTTCTCCCGAATAATCCAGCACATCGTCAATAATTTGGAATGCCGTACCGACATACATACCGTAGTCTTTCAACGCCTGTTCGTGTTCGGGGGAAGCCTTGCCCAAAATTGCGCCGACTTGAGCGGCAGCTTCAAACAATTTTGCCGTTTTATATTGGATGACTTGGATATATTGTTCTTCGGTAATGTCCGTATTGCCGATGTTCATCAGCTGCATGACTTCGCCCTCGGCAATAATGTTGGTCGCATCCGCCATCACTTCCAAAACGCGCATACTGCCCGAGGCAACCATCAGTTGAAAGGCGCGCGTGTATAAAAAGTCGCCAACCAACACTGCCGCCGCATTGCCGAACAGATTGTTTGCCGTTGCCCGCCCACGGCGCAAATCACTTTCATCGACCACATCATCATGCAGCAGCGTCGAAGTGTGGATAAACTCGACCATCGCCGCCAGCGAATACAGTTTCCCGTCATCATAACCGACCGCCTTACCCGCCAAAATCGTCATAATCGGACGCAGGCGTTTGCCGCCCGCGCTAATGATATATGTACCGATTTGCGAAATCAGTGCGACATCGGATTGCACCGCACAGTTGATGACTTCATTGACTTTGGCAAGGTCTTCAGGCAGATGTCGCTGGAAATAGGGCAGATTCTCGAGCATGGCAGACTCTCAGGTTTACGTTTCCGTCAAACGGCAGATACCGCTTGAAAGCTGATTCAAATAGCGGGCAATTATATCAGCAAAGCCATCAGGGCACATCTTTTCAGACGGCATATGGTTATCCGAACCGCGCAAACTTTGACAAAACAGGCAAATAACAATACAATGCTGAGTTTCGCACAATGGTGTGCGGATATTAACCATAACCCTTATGGAGTTGAGTATGTACGCGGTCGTAAAAACCGGCGGCAAACAGTATAAAGTTTCCGTCGGCGAAAAATTGAAAGTAGAACAGATACCAGCCGAACTCGACAGCCAAATCGAACTGACCGAAGTTTTGATGATTGCTGACGGCGAATCTGTAAAAGTTGGCGCACCTTTTATCGAAGGTGCAAAAGTAACGGCTAAAGTAGTGGCACACGGTCGTGGCGAAAAAGTCCGCATCTTCAAAATGCGCCGCCGCAAACACTACCAAAAACGCCAAGGCCACCGCCAAAATTTCACCCAAATCGAAATCGTGGCAATCGCCTAACCTTAAAACTTAGGAGCATTACAAATGGCAAGTAAAAAAGCAGGCGGCAGCACCCGCAACGGTCGCGATTCAGAAGCCAAACGCTTGGGCGTTAAAGCCTACGGCAACGAGCTGATTCCCGCAGGTTCCATCATCGTACGCCAACGCGGTACCAAATTCCACGCAGGCGACAACGTAGGCATGGGCAAAGACCACACTTTGTTCGCCAAAGTTGACGGTTATGTCGAATTCAAAACCAAAGGCGCGCTGAACCGTAAAACTGTCAGCATCCGTCCTTACACCGGTTCTGAAGAATAATCCAACCGATACCTGAAGCCGCATCTTTTCACGATGCGGCTTTTTACATATCCCACACCCGATTTGATACATATTAAGCTGAAAGTAAAAATCCGCATACACCCTCCCCTGCATATTTCTTCAACAGTGGGTTTTGATATAATCGCCTATCTGTTACAGATAGTTCAAACGGCATTCAAACCCTTACAAATGCCGTCTGAAATCATCGGCATCCGCCTATGCAAAGGATATTTTATGAGTTTACACAGCGACATCCTCGTCGTCGGCGCAGGCCCGGCGGGTTTAAGTTTTGCAGCCGAACTTGCCGGCAGCGGTTTGAAAGTTACCCTAATCGAACGCAGCCCACTGACTGTTCTGCAAAATCCTCCCTATGACGGACGCGAAATCGCCCTGACCCATTTTTCCCGCGAAATCATGCAGCGTCTGGGCATGTGGGACAAAATTCCCGAAAACGAAATCTACCCTTTGCGCGATGCCAAAGTCTTAAACGGACGTTCCGATTACCAACTCCACTTTCCCCAACCGACTGAAGCACGCGGCGAGCCTGCCGACTGCCTGGGTTATTTGATTTCCAACCACAATATCCGACGCGCTGCCTACGAAGTCGTATCCCAACTCGACAATGTCAGCATTCTGACCGATACGGCCGTTAAAGAAGTCAAAACATCTGATAATGAAGCGCAAGTCTTTTTGGAAAATGGAGACATTCTGACCGCGCGTCTCCTTTTGGCAGCAGACAGCCGTTTCTCACAAACCCGCCGACAACTCGGTATTTCTTCAGATATGCACGACTACAGCCGAACCATGTTCGTCTGCCGCATGAAACATACTCTTTCCAACCAGCATACCGCTTACGAATGCTTCCATTACGGACGCACCATCGCACTGCTGCCACTGGAAGAACACCTGACCAATACCGTCATTACCGTCGATACCGATAAAATCAACAGCGTTCAAAACCTTTCGCCTGAAGAATTGGCCGCAAGCGTAAAAGAACAGCTCAAGGGCAGGCTCGGCGATATGGAACTGGTCAGCAGCATCCACCATTACCCCCTTGTCGGCATGATTGCCAAACGTTTCTACGGCAAACGCAGTGCGCTGATCGGCGATGCGGCTGTGGGTATGCACCCTGTAACAGCACACGGTTTTAATCTCGGACTTTCCAGTGCGGACATCTTGGCCAAACTGATTATCGAAGCCGAACAGCGCGGTCAAGACATCGGTGCATCTTCATTATTGGAAAAATACAGTAACAAACATATGCTGCATGCCCAGCCGCTTTATCACGGAACCAATATGATGCTGAAACTGTTTACCAATGAGACCGCACCGGCAAAACTGTTGCGCGGCTTGGTATTGCGTGCCAGCAACAATTTCCCGCCGCTGAAAAAGCTGATTACCAAACAACTGACTGGTTAAAATCATATAAAAAATGCCGTCTGAAACATGTTCAGACGGCATTTTATTTGACTGCCTGCTATATTGCCGTTCAAGTTCGACAGACAAATCCATTACCCTGTATAAGTTGACTGATTACACAATATCATCTGACACCGACTGAAAATAAGAAATTTACAATACTTAAAAACAAAGCCTCCGAACAATCGGAGGCTTTGTTTGCCAAACGGAAATTATTTCAGTTTAGTTTCTTTATACACTACGTGTTTGCGAGCAACTGGGTCAAATTTTTTGATTTCCAATTTGCCAGGCATAGTGCGTTTGTTTTTGGTAGTGGTATAAAAATGACCAGTACCTGCACTGGATTCCAGTTTGATTTTATCGCGCATTGCAGTAATCCTTAACTAAGGGTTTAAATTAAGCTTCACCGCGAGCACGCAAATCAGCCAATACGACATCAATGCCTACTTTATCGATGGTACGCAATGCAGCGTTAGAAACGCGCAGGCGAACCCAGCGGTTTTCACTTTCTACCCAAAAACGACGTGATTGCAAGTTAGGCAAAAAACGACGTTTGGTTTTGTTGTTGGCGTGTGATACGTTGTTGCCAGACATCGGGCGCTTACCGGTCACTTTGCAAACTCGTGCCATGGTCAGTCTCCAAACTTCTAAAATAGTAAAACGTAATTTATACCACGAAAAACAGTGTTAGTTCAAGTGTTTTAGAGAAAAACGGCTGTTTTACGTGAATTATCCTGCCGATTGTTGCATTCGGGAAACGTTTGCCGATACGAAACAGACGGAATGCGATTATAGCGGGTTTCACAGATACCTGCATTCTAAATACTGTCCGAACATGTTTCCACATGTGTTTTCAGACGGCATTTTAGTCGAGGCAGGGGGTATTAATGCCCTCCCCCTCCATTATTGTGGAACGGCGGTTTTGCCAGCCATATGACGGGTATCATGATAATGAATAACAAGCTGCCCGCCATAAAGATTTCGTTCGAGCCGATGATGAAGCCCTGTTGCGTGATGGTGTTGTTGATGATGCCTAGGGTTTGACTGTCGGAAATGCCTTGTTGGGACAAATGAGCGGCCGTTTCGTGCAATGTTGCGGAATAGGGCGTGATGTGTTCGGCAAGGCGCGTGTGGTGCAACGCTTCGCGCCGTTCCCACAGGGTGCTGACGACGGATACGCCGACACCGCCCATCAGCACGCGCAGGAAATTCGACAGGCTGCCGGCGGCGGCAATCTGTCCGCCCTTCATATGCGACAGTGTGATGGTGGTCAGCGGCAGAAAAAACATGGCGACACCGACACCTTGCCAGAACTGAGGCCAGATGACGTTGCCGATATCCATATCGGCATAAAAATCCGTACGCCAATAGAAAGTAAAGGCAAAGGTCAGGAAGCTGGCAGTTACGAGCAGGCGCATATCGGCCTTATTGCCGAATCTGCCGATAATGGGTGACAGGAAAACAGGCAGGATGCCGACAGGTGCGGCGGCAAGTCCTGCCCACGTGGAGGTATAGCCCAGGTTGGTCTGCAACACTAACGGCAGCAGGGTCAGCGTCCCCATATACACCATAAAACCCAATGATGTGGCTATTACGCCGACGGTAAAATTCCGATCTTTAAACAGCGATAAATCGACAATCGGATATTTTTCTCCCAATTCCCAAACAATAAAATACGACAAGCACACCAGTGCAACTACGCCCAAGGTAATGATTTCTCCAGAGGCGAACCAGTCGAGTTCCTTACCCCTGTCCAGCATCATCTGTAACGCGCCGATACCGACTACCATCAATGTAAGCCCGACATAGTCGGTCGGCATTTTAACGGTTTCCGTTTCCCGATATTTCAAATGTTTCCATGTAATCCATGCCGATATGATACCGATAGGGATATTAATGAAGAAAATCCAACCCCAATGCCAGTTTCCGGAAATCCAACCGCCGAGTATCGGCCCGAGGACGGGGGCGACAACGACGGTCATTGCCCACAATGCCAGTGCCAGCGTCCGTTTTGCGGGCGGATAGGATGCCATTAACAGGCTTTGCGACAAGGGAATCAGCGGCCCGGCGATAAAGCCCTGCAAAATGCGGAAAACAACCAGCGACTGAAGGTTGGGGGCAATACCGCACAACCACGATGTGATGACGAAACCGGCGGCGGCGGCGGTAAACAGCTTGACCTCGCCGATACGTTTTGCCAAAAAGCCCGTCAGCGGCACGGAAACGGCGTTTGCCACAGCAAAAGAAGTAATGACCCACGTCCCCTGAGTGGTCGCTGCACCGAGGTTGCCGGCGATAACGGGAACGGCGACATTGGCGATAGTCGTATCTAAAACTTCCATAAATACGGCAAGCCCCAAAGACAGCGTAATCCATACCAATGCCGCACCTTTAAGCGGTGGATAATCCATTGTGTTCTCCGTTTCAGACGGCATCAATGCGCGTATTGCTCAAGAATTTCGTCCACCAGCCTGTCGGCTTCCGACCAATCCGTGCCTTCAGTTTCCGGCAACACGGCATCCGGCGTTTTTGAAATAGGCGCGCCTGCAGCGGAAGTATCCACTTTTACCATCATCGACAAACCGATGCGCAACGGATGCCTGTCCACATCTTCACGGTTCAATTCGATACGGACAGGGACACGCTGCACCACTTTAATCCAGTTGCCCGTTGCGTTTTGCGCCGGAATCAGCGAAAACGCGCTGCCCGTACCTGCCGAAAACCCTGCCACCCTGCCGCGATAAACAATTTGTTTACCGTATAAATCCGACACCAGCTCGGCAGGCTGTCCGATTTTCATATGCCGCAACTGCGTCTCTTTAAAATTGGCATCAACCCACACATCCGACAACGGCACCACCGCCATCAGCGGTGCACCGGCCGCCACCTGCTGCCCGACCTGCACCGAACGCTTTGCCACCTGACCGTCCACCGGCGCGCGGATTTGCGTCCGCTGAAGGTTCAACCACGCATCTTTCAACCTGCTGACTGCCGTCTGAACCGCCGGCTGTTCGCGCAAAGCGACCTGACCACCCAAAGCCGCACGTGCCGAAGACTCTTCCGCCAAAGCCGCCTTAACTGCCGCCTGAGCCTGAGACACTGCCGCACGGGCATGTGCCAGCTCTTCGGCGGACACGGCTCCCGATTCTGCCAAAGCGGACCGGCGGCGTAAATCATCCTGCGCACGTGCCAAATCCGCTTGGCGCAAAGCAACCTGCGCCCCCGCCTGAGAAGTGGCGGCATTTTGCTGGCGGTTTTGCCGCACCGCCTGAATCAGCTCGTTTTTTGCCCGCTCGTAAGCCAGCACATCATTATCGTCGTCCAACACCGCCAGCACGTCGCCTTTTTTCACGGCATCCGTATCGTCGTGCAAAACCTTCCGCACCGTGCCGCCCTTTTGCGGCGTAATCTGAACTACGCGTCCGGCAACATAAGCATTTTCCGTTTCCTCTTCGTGCTGCCACCATAAAAAAAACGCCGATACGGCAGCGACGGCGGCAAGCGCGAACAGCAGCGTTAACACCAGCAGGCGGCGTTTGCGTTTGACTTGCGTGTTTTGAAGTTTTGTTTCGTCCGTGTGCGTATCCATAAGATTAGGTTCCGAATTTCCTGATTTCATATAAACAATATTCTTTCAATAGGAGGCAGATTCTATATCCGCGCAATAACGCAATCAAGTCAGTATTTTAGATGCAATATTCAAAAAACAACACTTCAGGCGGCAAAACCGAAAATATATTTCGTTCATATAGTGGATTAACAAAAATCAGGACAAGGCGACGAAGCCGCAGACAGTACAAATAGTACGGAACCGATTCACTTGGTGCTTCAGCACCTTAGAGAATCGTTCTCTTTGAGCTAAGGCGAGGCAACGCCGTACTGGTTTTTGTTAATCCACTATATATGACACGGAAAACGCCACCGTCCAAACCATGCCGTCTGAAGAAAACTACACAGATACCGCCACTTATATTACAATCGCCGCCCGTGGTTCGAAAACCTCCCACACTAAAAAACTAAGGAAACCCTATGTCCCGCAACAACGAAGAGCTGCAAGGCATCTCGCTTTTGGGCAATCAAAAAACCCAATATCCGGCCGAATACGCGCCCGAAATTTTGGAAGCGTTCGACAACAAACATCCCGACAACGACTATTTCGTCAAATTCGTCTGCCCCGAATTCACCAGCCTCTGCCCCATGACCGGGCAGCCCGACTTCGCCACCATCTACATCCGCTACATTCCGCACATCAAAATGGTGGAAAGCAAATCTCTGAAACTCTACCTCTTCAGCTTCCGCAACCACGGCGATTTTCATGAAGACTGCGTCAACATCATTATGAAAGACCTCATCGCCCTGATGGATCCAAAATACATCGAAGTGTTCGGCGAGTTCACACCGCGCGGCGGCATCGCCATTCATCCTTTCGCCAATTACGGCAAAGCAGGCACAGAGTTTGAAGCATTGGCACGCAAACGCCTGTTTGAGCACGACGCACAATAAACCATCCTTCCCATATTTCAGACGGCATTCCTTTGATATGCCGTCTGAACGCCTTTTCGAAAGGTTTTTTATGTACGCATTTACTGCCGCACAGCAACAGAAGGCACTCTTCTGGCTGGTGCTTTTCCATATCCTCATCATCGCCGCAAGCAACTATCTGGTGCAGTTCCCCTTCCAAATTTTCGGCATCCACACCACTTGGGGTGCGTTTTCCTTTCCCTTCATCTTCCTCGCCACCGACTTGACCGTCCGCATTTTCGGTTCGCACTTGGCACGGCGGATTATCTTTTGGGTCATGTTCCCCGCCCTTTTGCTTTCCTACATCTTTTCCGTTTTGTTCCACAACGGCAGTTGGACAGGCTTGGGCGCGCTGTCCGAATTCAACACCTTTGTCGGACGCATCGCCTTGGCCAGCTTTGCCGCCTACGCGCTCGGACAAATCCTTGATATTTTTGTATTCAACAAATTACGTCGTCTGAAAGCGTGGTGGATTGCACCGACCGCATCAACCGTCATCGGCAATGCACTGGACACGTTAGTGTTTTTTGCCGTTGCCTTTTACGCCAGCAGCGATGAATTTATGGCGGCAAACTGGCAGGGCATCGCATTTGTCGATTACCTGTTCAAACTCACCGTCTGCACCCTCTTCTTCCTGCCTGCCTACGGCGTGATACTGAATCTGCTAACGAAAAAACTGACGGCCCTGCAAACCAAACAGGTGCAAGACCGCTCCGTGCCCTCGCTGCAAAATCCGTAAACAGCCCTGCCGGGAATCGGGACGGTTGGGTTTTCTTTTATTTGCAAACACTGCCGGAACGGATAAATCCGGATTCCCGCCACTTCGCCATTCCCGCGAAAGCGGGAATCCGGTGCGTTGGGTTTCAGTCATTTCCGATAAACTCCTGCCGCGTTGTGTTTCTAGATTCCCGCTTTCGCGGGAATGACGGCGGATGGGTTTCCGTGCCGTGGTGTCCGGATTCCCGCCGGTACGGGAATGACGGCAGTGCTTCCTTGGCTTAGTTTTATTTTAACCAACTACATAGTGGATTAACAAAAATCAGAACAAGGCGACGAAGCCGCAGACAGTACAAACCAAGACGCTTGCGGCTTTGCTGACGCGCTGGAACTGTCCGCTTGCTTTGTCGGCGGCTTTGAGAATAATATTTATGGTCTTGTCGGTCATAAAGTGGTCTTGAAAATGAAACGTTATCGAAAATCTGACAAACTGAAAGAAAAATATAGTGATATAGATGAGACTTTTGAATTTATAAAGGGGTTTATCTATGTAGTTGCCCTTGCTTTTACCGCATATATCGCTATCCGTTTTTTCTGATGCGCTTCCGATAAAATGCCGTCTGATTTTTTCAGACGGCATTTTCTATTCTTCTGCATTGGAGGCGCGTAGTACGGCAAGGCGAGACAACACCGTACTGATTTTTGTTAATCCACTATAAATACCGTCTGAAAACCTGTTTGCAGATTTTCAGACGGCATTGTTTTTGTCGTCGCGGTTCAAACTTCAATCCGATTGCGACACGGTAACCGGTATGCCGCGCAAGCGCGCAAGCAGCGCGTCCGCCTTCTGTTTCTGCGCGGCAAACGCCGCCTTGTCCGCCTGCGTCAATTCGGGTGTCGGCAATGCGACCGAAACAGGATTGACGGGCTGCCCGTTGATGCGCGCCTCGTAATGCAGGTGCGGCCCGGTCGAACGCCCGGTCGAACCGACAAAACCGATGACCTCGCCGCCGCGCACATTGCCTTGTGCCTGCGAAAACGCGCTCAAATGCGCGTACAGCGTTTCCACACCGTTGGCGTGGCGTATCATCACCGCGTTGCCGTATCCGCCCTTCCGGCCTTTAAAGGTAATCACGCCGTCGGCGGAAGCCCTGACCGGCGTTCCCTGCGGTGCGGCATAATCGATGCCCGTGTGCAGCCGCCAAGTGTGCAGGATGGGGTGCATACGGTAGCCGAACGGCGAAGAAATGCGCGTATAGGCCAGCGGCTCGATGTTGAAGCCGCCTTTTTCCTGCAATACCCTGCCGTCTTCATCGTAATAATTGCCGCCCCCTCCTCCTTCCTTGTCCGAACGGTAATAGAACGCCTGATGCCTTGTGCCGCCCTTGACGACTTCCGCCGCCAGAATATCGCCCGTCGCCATCTGCTGCCCGTGGAAATACAGGCTGTCGTAAAGCAGGCGCACGGCATCGCCTTCCTTCAAACCGTCAAGGCTGAAGCGGCCGGCGAAAATCCCGCTTAAGGATTCGCGGATTTCGACGGGTACTTCCGCCTGAGCCAACGCGCCGCGCGCCGAAGTTTTGACCACGACCGAACGCAGCGTCGGCAAAACCTTCATATCCGCCTCAGCAGCCGACCGCCGCCATATGCCGCCTTTTTTTTCCAAAGCGACCAGATTGCGCTCGCCGTCTTCGTCGGTAAAAAACTGCACTTCGCGCGCGCCGCCGTCGCCGCCGACCAAAACATGAACCGACTGGTCGGCACGCAAATGCCGCAAATCGGCTTCGCCGCCATATTTTTCCGTGATTCGGGCAATCTCGTCCCGCGCCATACCCGAACGCGCCAGCACGTCCGCCAGCGAGTCGCCCGGCTGCACCGCCTCCTGCACCCAATATGCCGTCTGAACGTCGCTTCCCTCCCAAGACAGCGGCGGCAGTTTTTGTTCCACGCGCTGCGGTCTGACGCGCTCCGTCCTCTCTGTCGAAGCAATGTATGCCGCCGACACCAAAATAATCGAAACGGCAAGCGCGCGCAGCGCGTATTTCCGATGTTTTGCCGAAAGTGGGAAGACAGCCATATTGTTCCTTTTTGACGGCGTTTGCGCCGAATCCTCTATAATGTTGCGCCTGACCTGCATTTCTGAAACGTCAAACGATGAAACTCACCCTCGCCCTCCCCTCGCTCAATTTGGATGAAGACGAAATCCGAATACCTCTCTGCCTGCACGCCTTCAACAAAATCCTGCAATACGGCTCGCTGCACCGCCAAAGCTGCACGGCTTCGGCATTTTACGCGCGTTATTTGTGGTGCGGCAGACTGGCGGAACGCGCGGCGCAAAGCCTGAATATGCCGTCTGAAGCCGTCGCGCTCGCCACGCCCGTCTGGCAGAAAATGGGGATGCATCAGGCAAATGTATTGACGGCGGAATATTTGGACATCGGAAAAGGCGAGGCCGAACGCCTTTGTTTTGACCTGTCTGAATTTTACCGAGACATTTCCTGGCATTTTACGCCTATCCTACCCGAATTATGGCTGATTTCCATGCAACGGCCATACCGCTGGGGGGCGAAGCCCGTTTTGGACTTGGGCGGACTGTTGGGCGCGGACGATCAGCCAGACGGGGAAGACGCGTTGGAATGGCTGCGCGTCCAAACCGAAATCCAAATGTGGCTGGCGGCGCACCCCGTCAACCATAACCGCAAAAAACGCGGGCTGCCCGAATTGAACGGCTTATGGCTTTGGGACTGCACAAACGGCGGCGCGCAAGGCGGCACGCTTTTCGCCGATACAGTTTGGAGCCGTTTCCACCCCGACCGCCGCGCATTGCCCGACAGTTTCCGCATCTACGAAGAAACGGCGGCATACCTACCCGACACGCACCATATCCTGTTTATGGACGATTTGCGCCTGACCGCCCTGACAGGGGACAGGGAACGGTATGCGGCAATATTGCAGCAGTGGGAAGAACGCTGGTTCGCACCGATCTACGAAGCCGTCCGCACCGGCAAAATCAAACGGCTGGACATCGCCACAGACGGATTAAACGGCGGCACGCTGACGTTTACCGCTGCAGACAGGTGGAAATTCTGGCGCGGTACGAGGAACTTTGACGGAATTTGGTAAGCTTGCCGAACAAAACCGCAACAATGCCGTCTGAAGCCCGAATCGGGTTTCAGACGGCATTTCCGTATCCGTTCAGACCTGACGTGCCGACCAACCGTTCACACGCCGTTCCACCGCTTCGGCACTCAAGCCCAAATCGTCCAACAATTTTTTCGGGTCGCCGTGTCCGGTTACGGTATCGGCAACGCCCAGCAGCAAAACGGGTTTGCAGATGCCGTGTTTCGCCAATACTTCCAGCACCGCGCTGCCCGCGCCGCCCTGTTCGGCGTTTTCTTCGGCGGTAACGATGTAATCGTGGCTTTGGGCGAGACGGACGATGAGTTCCTCGTCTATCGGTTTGACGAAGCGCATATCGGCGACGGTGGCGTTCAGTTTGTCGGCAACCGCCAATGCGGGGGAGACCATACTGCCGAAGGCGATGAATGCGGTTTTCTCGCCTTGGCGGCGGATAATGCCCTTGCCGATTTCCACGGTTTCCATGCCGTCTGAAACGGGCGCGCCCGTACCCGTGCCGCGCGGATAGCGGACGGCGGCGGGCGCATCCGCCTGATAGCAGGTCGAAAGCAGCAGGCGGCATTCGTTTTCATCGCTCGGTGCGGCAACAATCATGTTCGGCACGCAGCGCAAGAAGCTCAAATCGTACAAACCGGCATGGGTCGGGCCGTCCGCGCCGACGATGCCAGCGCGGTCGACGGCAAACAAAACGGGCAGGTTTTGCAGGGCGATGTCGTGCACCAGTTGGTCGTAGGCGCGTTGTAAAAAGGTGGAATAAATCGCCACGACAGGCTTCATCCCTTCGCAAGCCAAACCGCCGGCAAAGGTAACGGCGTGCTGCTCGGCAATACCGACATCGAAATAACGGTCGGGGAATCGTTGTTCGAATTCAACCAGTCCGCTGCCCTCGCGCATGGCGGGGGTAATCGCAACCAATCGGGAATCTGCCGCCGCTTGGTCGCACAGCCATTTGCCGAACACTTGCGTATAGGTCGGTTTGGCGGCGGGCTTGGGTTCTTTTTCAGACGGCATTTGTGCCGCGCCTTCTTTGGGCAGGTTGGCAACGGCGTGGTATTTGACGGGGTCGTTTTCGGCGAGTTTGTAGCCGTTGCCCTTTTTGGTTATGACGTGCAGAAGCTGAGGGCCTTTGCGGCCGCGCAAGTCTTTCAATACGTCCACCAGATGTTCGACGTTGTGTCCGTCCACGGGGCCGGTGTAGCGGAAGCCGAAGTTTTCAAACAGAGACAGCGACTGTTTGGCGTGTTCCGCCTCGCCCGCCAGCGTTTTGATTTTGTGTTCGACTTTTTGGGCAAACTCCATCGCGCCGGGCAGCTTGTCCAAGACTTTGCTCGACTGGGCTTTGATGGTACTCAACAGTCCGTGCATATCGCGTACGACGTTGCTGGCGAGGTATTTCGGCAGCGCGCCAACGTTGGGGGAAATCGACATTTCATTGTCGTTGAGGACGACCAGCAAATCCACATCCATATCGCCCGCGCAGTTCAAGGCTTCAAACGCCTGACCCGCCGTCATCGCGCCGTCGCCGATAATCGCGACGCTGCGGCGGTCGCTGCCCAAGAGTTTGTCTGCCGCCGCCATACCCAACGCCGCGCCGATGGAGGTGGAGGAATGCCCCACGCCGAACGCGTCGTACTCGGACTCGCAACGTTTCGGAAAACCCGCCAAACCGCCGTATTGGCGCATCGTGTGCATCTGGTTTTTTCTGCCGGTGAGGATTTTGTGCGGATAGCTTTGGTGTCCGACATCCCACACCAGCTTGTCTTCGGGCGTGTTGTAAACGTAGTGCAGCGCAACCGTCAATTCGACCGCGCCCAAATTGCTGGCGAAATGCCCGCCGGTCTGCCCGACAGATTCCAACAGAAAGGCGCGCAGCTCGGCGGCGACTTGGGGCAACTGTTTTTTATCCAGGCGGCGCAGGTCTTGCGGGCTGTCAATCAGGTCGAGTAGGGGGCTTGGGTTCATGGTGTGTCTTTTTTTATGTGTCGTCCGGGTGCAACGGTCAATTATATATCAAGAGTGTGCGGCTGACGGCTGATTTTGCCGTATGTCATTCGTCCTGCCGCTTGGCGCGCGGGTGGGCTTCGTCATAGAGGCGGGCGATGTGGTCGAAATCGAGCTTGGTGTAAATCTGCGTGGTCGAAAGGCTGCTGTGTCCGAGCAGCTCCTGCACCGCCCTGATGTCGCGCGAAGCCTGCAACAGGTGTCCGGCATAGCTGTGGCGCATCATATGCGGCGAAACGTGCCTGCCGTCGCCGTGTTTCACCGCCCACGATTCGAGGCGTTTTTGGATTTGGCGTTGGCTCAGGCGCGTGCCGTTCCTGCCGGTAAACAGGGCTTTGCCGTCCGATGCCGTCTGACGCAGCGGCAGATAGTTTTTCAGGGCTTCCACGCTTTTGCCGGTCAGCGGCACCTGACGCTGCTTGCTCCCTTTGCCGGTAACGTGCACCCACGCCTCGTCCAAATATACATCATCTGCATTCAAGCCGTGTATCTCGCTCACGCGCAAACCGCTGCCGTACATCAGCTCGAACAGCGCGTGATCGCGTACCGCCAGCGGGTCGCCGCCGTCCACGGGCAAATCCAGCATCCGGTTCAGCCATTCCTGCGGCAGGGCTTTGGGTACGCGCTCGGGCTGCTTCGGCGGTTTGATGTCGGCGGTCGGGTCGGCGCGCATCAGCCCGCGTTTGACCAGCCAGGCGCAATACTGCCGCCAAGACGACAGCTTGCGCGCCAGCGTCCGCGCATTCAAACCGCGCTGCGACAGCCGCCGCAACGCCGCCGTAAAATCGCGCCGCGACAAGTCCTGCGGCACGCCGCCTTCATCTTCAGACGGCATTTGTGCCAACAGCGCAAACAGTTCTTCCAAATCGCGCCGGTATGCCGCAACCGTGTGTTCCGACTTACCCTCGCGCACGATGTTTTCCAAATAAGCGTCAAAATGCGCCGCAAACCCGTCCAAAACCATAACCGTCCCACACAAATATCAAAAAACCAGTGAAAACATTATCATAAACGACACACCAAAACCCCGAACCACCCAAAATCCGACCCGTCCGCCCGCCGTTATCGTTAACATAAAATCAATGTAGCGGTTTGTAGTTTTTTGCCGCAAAAAACATTATAATCCAACTTATTTACCCCCACTGCCCAAGGAGACAAAAATGGCACTCGTATCCATGCGCCAACTGCTCGACCACGCCGCCGAAAACAGCTACGGTCTGCCTGCATTCAACGTTAACAACCTCGAACAGATGCGCGCCATCATGGAGGCGGCCGACCAAGTCAACGCCCCCGTTATCGTTCAAGCATCCGCAGGCGCACGCAAATACGCAGGTGCCCCATTCCTGCGCCATCTGATTTTGGCCGCAGTCGAAGAATTCCCGCACATCCCTGTCGTGATGCACCAAGACCACGGCGCATCTCCTGATGTATGCCAACGCTCCATCCAACTGGGCTTCTCCTCCGTGATGATGGACGGCTCGCTGATGGAAGACGGCAAAACCCCTTCTTCTTACGAATACAACGTCAATGCCACCCGTACCGTGGTTAACTTCTCCCACGCTTGCGGCGTGTCTGTCGAAGGCGAAATCGGCGTATTGGGCAACCTCGAAACCGGCGAAGCAGGCGAAGAAGACGGCGTAGGCGCAGTAGGCAAGCTTTCCCACGACCAAATGTTGACCAGCGTCGAAGATGCCGTGCGTTTCGTTAAAGATACCGGCGTTGACGCATTGGCGATTGCCGTCGGCACCAGCCACGGCGCATACAAATTCACCCGTCCGCCCACAGGCGACGTATTGCGTATCGACCGCATCAAAGAAATCCACCAAGCCCTGCCCAATACACACATCGTGATGCACGGCTCCAGCTCCGTTCCGCAAGAATGGCTGAAAGTCATCAACGAATACGGCGGCAATATCGGCGAAACCTACGGCGTGCCGGTTGAAGAAATCGTCGAAGGCATCAAACACGGCGTGCGCAAAGTCAATATCGATACCGACTTGCGCCTTGCTTCCACCGGCGCGGTACGCCGCTACCTTGCTGAAAACCCGTCCGACTTTGACCCGCGCAAATACCTGAGCAAAACCATTGAGGCCATGAAGCAAATCTGCCTCGACCGCTATCTTGCGTTCGGCTGCGAAGGTCAGGCAGGCAAAATCAAACCTGTTTCCTTGGAAAAAATGGCAAACCGTTATGCCAAGGGCGAATTGAACCAAATCGTCAAATAACAGGTTGCCTGTAAACAAAATACCGTCTGAACCGTTGTTCGGACGGTATTTGATTTTTGCTTCTTTGACCTGCCTCATTGATGCAGTATGCAAAAAAGATACCGCAACCAAAACGTTTATATATTATCTATTCTGCGTATGACTGGGAGTAAACCTGTGAACCGAACTGCCTTCTGCTGCCTTTCCCTGACCGCCACCCTGATTCTGACCGCCTGCAGCAGCGGAGGCGGCGGAAGCGGCGGTGTCGCCGCCGACATCGGCACGGGGCTTGCCGATGCACTAACCGCACCGCTCGACCATAAAGACAAAGGTTTGAAATCCCTGACATTGGAAGACTCCATTCCCCAAAACGGAACACTGACCCTGTCGGCACAAGGTGCGGAAAAAACTTTCAAAGCCGGCGGTAAAGACAACAGCCTCAACACGGGCAAACTGAAGAACGACAAAATCAGCCGCTTCGACTTCGTGCAAAAAATCGAAGTGGACGGACAAACCATCACGCTGGCAAGCGGCGAATTTCAAATATACAAACAGGACCACTCCGCCGTCGTTGCCCTACAGATTGAAAAAATCAACAACCCCGACAAAATCGACAGCCTGATAAACCAACGCTCCTTCCTTGTCAGCGGTTTGGGCGGAGAACATACCGCCTTCAACCAACTGCCCGGCGGCAAAGCCGAGTATCACGGCAAAGCATTCAGCTCCGACGATGCCGGCGGAAAACTGACCTATACCATAGATTTCGCCGCCAAACAGGGACACGGCAAAATCGAACACCTGAAAACACCTGAGCAGAATGTCGAGCTTGCCTCCGCCGAACTCAAAGCAGATGAAAAATTATACGCCGTCATTTTGGGCGACACGCGCTACGGCAGCGAAGAAAAAGGCACTTACCACCTCGCCCTTTTCGGCGACCGCGCCCAAGAAATCGCCGGCTCGGCAACCGTGAAGATAGGGGAAAAGGTTCACGAAATCGGCATCGCCGGCAAACAGTAGCATTTGAAAAATGCCGTCCGAACACGATAATTTACCGTTCGGACGGCATTTTTGCGCCATACCGCCCTAGGACACGACGGCACGGCAGGCAAGCCGGTTTCACTATATAATGCCGTCTGAACCAACGAGAACCACACCATGCAAGCCGATTTCAACCGCCCCGTCCTCGCCGTCGATACCGGAACTTCCTATTTGTCGCTCGCGCTGCGCGCCGACGGCGAAACCCGCCTGTTCCATCAGGAGGCCGGCAGCCGCCAGTCCGAACTGATCCTGCCGGAAATCCGCACCCTATTCCGAAATGCGGGCATTACCGCCGCCGATTTGGGGGCGATTGTTTATGCGAAAGGTCCCGGCGCGTTTACCGGCCTGCGTATCGGCATCGGCGTGGCTCAGGGTTTGGCAACGCCGTTTGATACCCCTTTAATCGGCGTACCCTCGCTCGATGCCGCCGCCTCGCTGCCGCCGCCGCAAAGCTGCATCCTTGCCGCTACGGACGCTCGTATGGGCGAAGTGTTTTATGCATGGTTCGATACACTGAACTGCCGCCGTTTGAGCGATTATCAGGTCGGGCGGGCGGCAGACATCCGGCTGCCGGAGGGATGTGCCTTTTCAGACGGCATAGGCAGCGCGTTCGCGCTGGAAGAGGTCCCGCCGTTTTCAGGCAGGCCGGATATGCCGACTGCCACCGACTTTCTCGCATTGGCAGCCAAGGGCGGATATCCTGCCGTCCATGCCGCAGACGCCGGTTTGCTCTACGTCCGCAACAAAATCGCCCTGACTGCCAAAGAACAGGCCGAACGGAGAGCGCGCCCGTGAACATCCGCCTTGCCGTTTATGCTGATTGCGCGGCACTGGCCGCACTCGATGCCGTCTGCAACCCGTCTGCATGGACGCAACGCCAATTCGAATCCGCACTCGTTTCGCCGTCCGAACAGGTTTTCCTTGCGGAAAAAGACGGCGGGATTGCCGCCTTTATCGTGTGGCAGAACCTGCCCGACGAATCCGAACTGCACCTGATTGCCACCGCACCCGAATGCCGCCGCCGTGGCGTTGCGTCCGCCCTGCTCGAATATTGGTACGCACACCTGCCCGAAGGCACGCAACGCCTGCTGCTCGAAGTCCGCGCGGGCAACACCGCCGCACAGGCACTGTATGCCAAACACGGCTTCAGCATTGCGGGTAGGCGGAAAAACTATTACCGTACAGCCGACGGTAAAACCGAAGATGCCGTCTTAATGGAGAAAATATGTTAAGCGCGCGCTACCTCCACCTGCACGAAGCCTTGGGTTTGGGTCCGATGTGGTTGAAACGGGGAGCCGTCGTCCTGCCGTCAGCAACATTGCCGGAAAGCCCGACACAAATCCGCCCGCAAAAGCAAACCGTCCTCAGCATTCCGCAGCGTCCGCCCGAACAGCATACCGGTCAGGCACGGCTCAAAACCATGAAAGTGTTGGAAACAGCCGCTGTACATACGCGCAAACCCGCGCCTGAAACCGAAACGCCTCCGCTCGGCCTTTCAGACGGCATTGCCCCCGTTCCTGCCGCTTCGGGCATCACCAAGCTTGCCGTCGTCAGCCTGTGTCCGCCGACCGAAGATATGGTTTACGGCGAGCTGTTCCACGGCAAACCGGGCATCCTACTCGACAACATCCTCAAGGCCGCAGGGCTCGATGCCGCCTATGTTCACAAAACCTGTTGGGTGAAAACCGCCGCCGTCGGCAACCCGATGCCGTCTGAAGCGGCAATCGCAAATGCGCTAGAACAAACCGCCCGCGAACTCGACGGCTGCCGCGCGCCCGCCGTCCTGTTCCTCGGACAGGCGTTTGTCAAACCGGAACGGCAGGCGATGATTGAAACCTTGTGCGCCGGCCGCCCCTTCTTCATCATCGACCACCCCGCCCGGCTGTTGCGCCAACCCGAACTCAAAGCCCGCGCCTGGCAGACGCTCAAGCAGCTCAAACGTGTCTTGGCGCAAGGCGGCGGCAGTTGAAGCGCGCCGCACGGGGCGGTAGAATCGCAACTGCGTCCCAATATCTGACAGAAAGCACAAAATGACCGATTTCCGCCAAGATTTCCTCAAATTCTCCCTCGCCCAAAATGTTTTGAAATTCGGCGAATTTACCACCAAAGCCGGACGGCGGTCGCCCTATTTCTTCAACGCCGGACTCTTTAACGACGGCGCATCCACGCTGCAACTGGCAAAATTTTACGCGCAATCCATCATCGCAAGCGGCATCGGGTTCGATATGCTGTTCGGCCCCGCCTACAAAGGCATTATTTTGGCGGCGGCAACCGCGATGATGCTGGCGGAAAAAGGCGTGAACGTCCCGTTTGCCTACAACCGCAAAGAAGCCAAAGACCACGGCGAAGGCGGCGTGTTGGTCGGTGCGCCGCTTAAAGGGCGCGTGCTGATTATCGACGACGTGATTTCCGCCGGAACATCCGTGCGCGAATCGATCAAGCTGATTGAAGCGGAGGGTGCAACCCCCGCCGGCGTCGCCATCGCGCTCGACCGCATGGAAAAAGGCACGGGTGAATTGTCCGCCGTTCAGGAAGTGGAAAAACAATACGGACTGCCCGTCGTTCCCATCGCCAACCTGAACGACCTCTTCACACTGCTGCAAAACAACCCCGAATTCGGACAGTTCCTCGAACCCGTCCGAGCCTACCGTCGGCAGTACGGCGCAGGATAAAAACAAAGCATATGCCGTCTGAACCGCCTTACGCCTCAGACGGCATTAAACCTGACACACACGAGGAAATACCATGCCCGCCTGTTTCTGCCCCCACTGCAAAACCCGTCTTTGGGTCAAAGAAACCCAGCTCAATGTCGCCCAAGGCTTCGTCGTCTGCCAAAAATGCGAAGGGCTGTTTAAAGCCAAAGACCATCTGGCAAGCACGAAAGAACCCATATTCAACGATTTGCCCGAAGCTGTTTCGGATGTCAAACTCGTCCACCGCATCGGCACGCACGCCATCGGCAAAAAACAGATTTCCCGCGACGAAATCGCCGGCATCCTCAACGGCGGCACAACCCCGCCCGATATTCCGCCCGCAACCGCCGCAACCGCCGCTGCCGCGCCTGCCGCCGCACCGCAGGTTTCCGTACCGCCCGCCGCGCCCGCCCGTCAGGAAGGGTTCAACTGGACTATTGCAACCCTGTTCGCGCTTATCGTCCTCATTATGCAGCTTTCCTACCTCTTCATCCTATGAACGCGCCCGACAGCTTTGTCGCCCACTTCCGCGAAGCCGCCCCCTACATCCGCCAAATGCGCGGCACGACACTGGTCGCCGGCATAGACGACCGCCTGCTCGAAGGCGATACCTTAAACAAGCTCGCCGCCGACATCGGGCTGTTGTCGCAACTGGGCATCCGCCTCATCCTCATCCACGGCGCACGCCACTTCCTCGACCGCCTCGCCGCCGCGCAAGGCCGCACGCCGCATTATTGCCGGGGTTTGCGCGTTACCGACGAAACCTCGCTCGGACAGGCGCAGCAGTTTGCCGGCACCGTCCGCAGCCGTTTTGAAGCCGCATTGTGCGGCAGCGTTTCCGGGTTTGCGCGCGCGCCTTCCGTCCCGCTCGTATCGGGCAACTTCCTGACCGCCCGTCCGATAGGCGTGATTGACGGAACCGATATGGAATACGCGGGCGTTATCCGCAAAACCGACACCGCCGCCCTCCGCTTCCAACTCGAAGCGGGCAATATCGTCTGGCTGCCGCCGCTCGGGCATTCCTACGGCGGCAAAACCTTCCATCTCGATATGCTTCAAACTGCCGCTTCCGTCGCCGTCTCGCTTCAGGCCGAAAAACTCGTTTACCTGACCCTTTCAGACGGCATTTCCCACCCCGACGGCACGCTCGCCGAAACCCTCTCGGCACAGGAAGCGCAATCGCTGGCGGAACACGCCGGCGGCGAAACGCGACGGCTGATTTCGTCCGCCGTTGCCGCGCTCGAAGGCGGCGTGCACCGCGTCCAAATCCTCAACGGGGCCGCCGACGGCAGCCTGCTGCAAGAACTCTTCACCCGCAACGGCATCGGCACATCCATTGCCAAAGAAGCCTTCGTCTCCATCCGTCAGGCGCACAGCGGCGACATTCCGCACATCGCCGCCCTCATCCGCCCGCTGGAAGAACAGGGCATCCTGCTGCACCGCAGCCGCGAATACCTCGAAAACCACATTTCCGAATTTTCCATCCTCGAACACGACGGCAACCTGTACGGTTGCGCCGCCCTGAAAACCTTTGCCGAAGCCGATTGCGGCGAAATCGCCTGCCTTGCCGTCTCACCGCAGGCACAGGACGGCGGCTACGGCGAACGCCTGCTTGCCCACATTATCGATAAGGCGCGCGGCATAGGCATAAGCAGGCTGTTCGCACTGTCCACAAATACCGGCGAATGGTTTGCCGAACGCGGCTTTCAGACGGCATCGGAAGACGAGTTGCCCGAAACGCGGCGCAAAGACTACCGCAGCAACGGACGGAACTCGCATATTCTGGTGCGTCGCCTGCACCGCTGACCGCAACGGAAAGCCGCCGCAGAAATGCCGTCCGAACCCCGTTTCAGACGGCATTTCCCCGATTATTAAAGACCTGCCTGCCCCTCAAGGACTCCGATGAAATCCTACCCCGACCCCTACCGCCATTTTGAAAACCTCGATTCCGCCGAAACGCAAAACTTCGCTGCTGAAGCGAATGCCGAAACGCGTGCGCGTTTTTTGGAAAACGACAAAGCACGCGAATTGTCTGACGGCATTTTGGCGCAATTGCAGGACACACGGCAGATTCCGTTTTGTCAGGAACACCGCGCGCGGATGTACCATTTCCATCAGGATGCGGAATATCCGAAGGGCGTGTACCGCGTGTGTACGGCGGCGACGTACCGTTCCGGCTATCCTGAGTGGAAAATCTTGTTTTCGGTGGCGGATTTCGACGAATTGCTCGGCGACGATGTGTATTTGGGCGGTGTGTCGCACTTGGTGGAAAAGCCCAACCGCGCGTTATTAACACTGAGCAAATCGGGCGGCGATACGGCGTACACGCTGGAAGTGGACTTGGAAGCAGGAAAGTTGGTAGAAGGCGGGTTTCACTTTCCGGCAGGCAAAAACCATGTGTCGTGGCGCGATGAAAACAGCGTTTGGGTCTGTCCGGCTTGGGACGAACGCCAGTTGACCGAATCGGGCTATCCGCGCGAAGTATGGCTGGTGGAACGCGGCAAGAGTTTCGAGGAAAGCCTGCCGGTGTATCAAATTGCCGAAGACGGCATGATGGTGAACGCGTGGCGTTACCTCGATCCGCAGGGTTCGCCGATTGATTTGATTGAAGCGTCGGACGGTTTTTACACCAAAACCTATTTGCAGGTCTCAGCCGAAGGCGAAGCGAAACCGTTAAACCTGCCCAACGATTGCGACGTGGTCGGCTATCTGGCGGGGCACCTGTTGCTGACCTTGCGTAAAGACTGGCACCGCGCGAACCAAAGCTATCCGAGCGGCGCGTTGGTGGCGGTGAAGCTGAATCGGGGCGAATTGGGCGCGGCGCAGCTTTTGTTTGCGCCCGATGAAACGCAGGCATTGGAAAGCGTGGAAACGACCAAGCGTTTTGTGGTGGCGAGCCTGCTGGAAAACGTACAGGGCCGTCTGAAAGCGTGGCGTTTTACTGATGGCAAATGGCAGGAAGTCGAACTGCCGCGCCTGCCTTCGGGCGCGTTGGAAATGACCGACCAGCCGTGGGGCGGCGATGTGGTTTACCTTGCCGCCAGCGATTTCACCACGCCGCTGACGCTGTTTGCATTGGATTTGAACGTGATGGAACTGACCGTCATGCGCCGCCAGCCGCAGCAGTTTGTTTCAGACGGCATCGAAGTGCAACAGTTTTGGACGACTTCAGCCGACGGCGAGCGCATTCCTTATTTCCACGTCGGCAAAAACGCCACGTCCGACACGCCGACGCTGGTTTATGCCTACGGCGGTTTCGGCATTCCCGAATTGCCGCATTATCTGGGCAGCGTCGGCAAATATTGGTTGGAAGAGGGCAACGCCTTCGTGTTGGCGAACATACGCGGCGGCGGCGAGTTCGGCCCGCGCTGGCATCAGGCGGCGCAGGGAATCAGCAAACACAAAAGCGTCGATGATTTGCTTGCCGTCGTGCGCGATTTGTCCGAACGCGGTATCAGTTCGCCCAAACACATCGGTTTGCAGGGCGGCAGCAACGGCGGCCTGGTTACCGCCGCCGCCTTCGTGCGCGAACCGCAAAGCATAGGCGCGCTGGTGTGCGAAGTGCCGCTGACCGACATGATCCGTTATCCGCTGCTGTCCGCCGGTTCAAGCTGGACGGACGAATACGGCAATCCGCAAAAATACGAAGTCTGCAAACGCTGGCTGGGCGAATTGTCGCCGTATCACAATCTTTCAGACGGCATCGATTATCCGCCAGCGCTCATCACCACCAGCCTCAGCGACGACCGCGTCCATCCCGCCCACGCGCTCAAGTTCTACGCCAAACTGCGCGAAACTTCCACACAATCTTGGCTCTACTCGCCCGACGGCGGCGGTCATACCGGCAACGGCACGCAACGCGAATCCGCCGACGAAATGGCGTGCGTCTTATTGTTTCTCAAAGAATTTTTGGCATCATAAATCAAGACGGCATTCCGTACCGTATCCGATAAGGAATGCCGTCTGAAATGCCCGCCTCAATAACGTATCATGTTGCCGTCAATCTCGGCCGCCCACGCGTCGATGCCGCCCTGAAGGTTGTACAGGTTTTCAAACCCCGCGTCCGCCAAATACATCGCCGTATGCAGGCTGCGGATACCGTGATGGCAATACACCACAAGCGGCACGCCGTCGTCCGGCAGCTCGTTCTGCCGCAGCGGAATCAGATTCATCGGGATATGTACCGCATCGGGCAGCGAACAAATCGCCGCTTCTTCGTCCGTACGCACGTCCAGCAGTCGGAACACCCGTCCCTCATCCATCCAAATTTTCAGTGCCAACGGCGAGAGTTGCACAATATCCATCGGGTTTCCTTTCCCCAATCGAGCAAAATGCCGTCTGAAACGCAATCTGCTTTCAGACGGCATCACAATCCGAACATCAAAAATTAAAACTGTCGAAAGGATGAGTATCCTTATCGTCCAAATGCGCCACCAAAGTATCGAACAGCGCCTTCTCTTCAAACGTATCGCCTTGACGCGTAATCAAAAGCGCGCGTTGAACAGGCTTGCGTCCTACGATAACCGCCATACGACCGCCGTCCTTCAACTGTTCTTTCAACACTTCAGGCACAAGGTTTACCGCGCCGCCGACGTAAACCGCATCAAACGGCGCACCTGCGGAAGGCCCGGTCAGTCCGTTGTTTTGCACATAATCGATATTGTCCAAAGCCAAGCCGTCCAACACCGCTTTTGCACGGTTTTGCTGTTCGGCATCGAGGTCGTCCGAAACCACTTTGCCCGCCAATTTTGCCAAAAGCGCGGTCGCATAGCCCGAGCCTGTACCGATTTCCAAAACCGTATCATTTTTAGTCAGCTTCAAACCCTGCGCCAGCCGCGCCACGACTTTCGGCTCGAGCATCTTATGACCGTTGGCAAGCGGCAGCTCCATATCCGCATACGCCAAACCCTGCAAAGACCCGTTCACGAAACGCTCGCGCGGAATCTCCGCCAAAGCGTCCAACACGTCAAAATCCAACACATCCCAAGGACGGATCTGCTGTTCGACCATATTGAACCGCGCTTTTTCAAAATCCATTTAGTGCTCCGTCAAATAATTGTTTTATCAATGGCAGGCATTATAAAACCACACTACCGCCGCGCCAACTTCGGTACGCGAAGCCCGCCCGTTTTGCCAGTCTCAAGCCGCCTGACGCGAAGCCTCAAACCGCTTCTCCAAAATCTTCGCCAGTTCGCCCAAATACAAAGCATCCGCCTCATCAAACTGCGCCAAATGTTCGCTGTCCGCGTCCAACACGCCGATACAGCGGCCGTCTGAAAACAGCGGAACCACAATTTCCGAACGCGACAAAGACGAACAGGCAATATGGTCGGGATGCGCGTTCACATCCTTAACAACCGCCGTTTCACCCTTCGCCCAAGCCTGACCGCACACCCCGCGTCCGAACGGAATCCGCGTACACGCCAAAGGCCCCTGAAACGGTGCCAAAACCAATTCGTCCGAACGCGTATCGACCAAATAAAAACCCACCCAAAACCAGCCGAACGCCTCCTTCAAAACCGCCGCCGTGTTCGCCAAATTCGCCACCCAATCCGCCTCGTCCGCCACCACAGACTCAATCTGCGGCAACACCTCACGATAAAGCGCGACCTTGTCCGAAGCCGAAAAATGAAGCGCGTGCATCACATCTCCCATATTTGCATACATATCAGGCGGCCATTATAAAACAGCCTGCCCGAAACAGCATTCCAAACCGCTCCCGCAGCCGCCCGCTCTCAAGTTGCGAACCCGCCGCATATCCACTAAACTTCACATTGCAACGCGCCACACGCGGCAGACAGAAAAAACACGACACGGAGCAAAAAAGATGTATCACCAAATCGGAATGTGGGATCAAAAATGGGTCATCGGCAACTGGAAAATGAACGGCCGGCTCCAGAACAACAACGCACTGATGCACCGCTTCCGCATCCTCCCCACCGCCGAACGCGTCCTCATCGGACTCGCCGCCCCGACCGTTTACCTGCTGCAACTGCACAACGCCATGCAAATCGTCTTAAACAACCGCATCCTCACCTGCGCCCAAGACGTGAGCCGCTTCCCCAACAACGGCGCATACACCGGCGAAGTGTCCGCCGAAATGCTCGCCGACATCGGCACAGACATCGTCCTCATCGGACACTCCGAACGCAGCCTTTATTTCGGCGAAAAAAACGAAATCCAACGCCGCAAAATGGAAAACGTCCTCAACGTCGGACTCATCCCATTATTGTGCGTCGGTGAAAGCCTCGAAGAGCGCGAAGCCGGCAAAGAACACGAAGTCATCGCCCACCAGCTTTCCATCCTGCAAGGTTTGAATACCAAAAACATCGCTGTTGCCTACGAGCCGGTTTGGGCAATCGGTACAGGCAAAGTCGCCACCGTCGGACAGATTGCCGACATGCACGCATTCATCTACAAAGAAATCTTGTCTTTGTGCGGAAGCGATGTTAAAATCCGCGTCCTTTACGGCGGAAGTGTGAAGGCGGACAACGCAGCCGACATCTTCGCAGTACCTTATGTGGACGGCGCACTCGTCGGCGGCGCGTCATTGTCGTACGACTCCTTTACCGCCATCATCAGTGCCGCACAAAATGCGTAGAAAAATATGGAAGCCTTCAAAACCCTTATTTGGATTATTAATATCATTTCCGCCTTGGCCGTCATCGTGTTAGTATTGCTCCAACACGGCAAAGGCGCGGATGCAGGCGCGACCTTCGGATCGGGAAGCGGCAGCGCGCAAGGCGTATTCGGCTCGGCGGGCAACGCCAACTTCCTCAGCCGTTCGACCGCCGTTGCAGCAACATTTTTCTTTGCAACCTGCATGGCTATGGTGTATATTCACACCCACACGACAAAACACGGTTTGGACTTCAGCAACGTACAACAGACTCAGCAAGCACCCAAACCCGTAAACAATACCGAACCTTCTGCCCCTGTTCCTCAGCAGCAGAAATAACAGTTTTTCAAATGCCGACATGGTGAAATTGGTAGACACGCTATCTTGAGGGGGTAGTGGCCGTAGGCTGTGCGAGTTCAAATCTCGCTGTCGGCACCAACACACAAAAACGCCTGAAATTTTCAGGCGTTTTTTTCGTTCAATGCCGTTTAACGCCGTAAACCAAAGCCAATCAATACAAGGATTTCAGACTGATTGTTATCCTGCCGTCCCCCTTCCTGAGACCTTTGCAAAATTCCCCAAAATCCCCTAAATTCCCACCAAGACATTTAGGGAATTTTCCATGAGCACCTTCTTCCTAACCGTACAATCCCGTCCAATCCGCCCTAATTGAACTAACCTGATTTTTTGCGGCATCCGAAAATACTGCGAAAAATACCGTAAAAATAAAGCTGAACGACCGCCAAATCAGGAATGTCAAGCGGAAAAGAGCCTGCGGGGAATACTGACGAACCGTAGGGAACGAGGGGAAACCGTCCAAGATGCAGGGCGGTTTTTTTGGTTCTCGGAAAATCCCTATATAGAAATGCACTACCCTTACCCGTTACCGTTAAGTATTATAAAAATAAGTTTATGAAATAAAATAATAAAAAAATCGGTAACGATTACGGTAACAAGTAGTAACGGATTGGTAATGGATTTTGCGTGTTTGCGGTTTTTTGCCGTCTTGGCGGTGGGAGCGCAGTGGGACAGAAAGCCGAAACGCACGGAAATACGCCAATTTTTGGTAGGAAAGGTGATTAAATCGCTTGGTTATATTGCGGCATAGGAAGACGGCGAAACGCGCTAAAAACGGAAATTTGAGCCATTGGCATTGATTGATTAAAAAATAGGCAGATTGACCGCCAATGCTTCAGACGGCATAAACCGGGGAATCAGGCGGCTTGCCGCCTTGCCTGTCTTTGGTATAATCCCCAGTATCACTAAGTAAACGGCTACACAATGCGGATATTCAAAAACCAGTGGATAGTGAAATTTGCCAAGAAACATAAAATCAGTGATTCCGAGCTGCTGGAAGCGGTAGAGCGGGCGGATAAGGGGCTGATAGATGCAGACCTTGGCGGCGGCGTGATTAAGCAACGCATAGCACGGCAAGGGCAAGGCAGAAGCGGCGGTTATCGCAGCCTGATACTGTTCAAACAGGCAGATAGGGCATTTTTCGTTTATGCCTTTGCCAAGAACGATCGTGAAAACATTTCAGATAAAGAACTGGCAGCACTGAAAGACTTGGCACGGTATGCCACCAAGTGCAACAAGCAGGAGCTTGAAGCCCTGATTATCAAAATGGATTTACAGGAGATTTGAAAATGGAACGGAAATATAAAAGCGAGCTAAGCGGCGTAATCCACGAAATGGCAACCGCATTGCACGACATCGGCGCAATCGACAAAAAGACTATGCGCGGCTTTGACAAGTCCTGCCTGACCGAAATCAAACCGTTGAGCGGCGGGGACATCAAGGCAATCAGAGAGAAGGAGGCACTATCGTAAGCCGCCTTTGCCATCTATCTCAACGTGGGGAAAAATCACGTTTCGGCTTGGGAGCGGGGCGTTAAAAAGCCCAGCGGCGCGGCGTTGAAGCTGCTGACCATCGTCAAAAACAAGGGCATCGAAGCCATTGCGTAACCGGCTTGGCAAACGGCAAAATCAGCAAGTTCACAATAGACGCGCTGCTGAATATGCCTGACGAAACAGGCAAGACCGCCGAACTGAATATCAGGGCGTAGCCGCACAAATGCCCCTGCCACATCAAACCAAGCCGAAACGGCGGCGGTGCAGACGGCATAGCCCGACCGCGAGGCACGGCGCAGACAGGCGCGAAACCCGAAACATCCCCGACCGCGAGGCACGGGGATTTTTTGAGCCCGTTGCAGGGGGGATTGGATTTAAGCGGCGCGTGCTTGAAGGCAAAACGGGCGGGGCGCAGAACTGTTTAAATGCCGTCTGAATCTCAAACGGATTTCAGACGGCATTTTGAAACAACGGCTCAAATTCTCGATTTCCTTCCCTTACCGCCGACGTTTTTTATTAACGCGCCCCCTATTTCTGACACTTTGCTCATAAACCGGCATAACGGTCGGCAACAACCGTTTTAGATTTTCTATACGGGCATTGTTTGTCGGATGAGTAGAGGTAATAGCATAAATAAAGCCGTTTTGGTCGTTTTCCTGATTCATTTTTTCCCAAACCCTGACAGCGGCCGCCGGATGATAGCCTGCCTGCGCCATCAACATCATTCCCCCTCATCGGCTTCTTCTTCCAAGCTGCGGCTATAAGGCAAAGTAAGACCGTACGTCCCCAAAATATCCATACCCAATCCGACCAATTCCGGATTAGTGTCCGGTTTTTTGTCTAATATAATCTGCGTGCCTATCTGCGCCACCGTATTGGTCAAAATTTGTTGCCCGACCTTATTTTTACCGTGTTCATGCAGGGCGTGCGTCATTTCATGCCCCATAATGGCGGCAATTTCATCATCGGTCAGCTTGAGTTTGTCGACTATCCCCGTATAAAACGCCATTTTCCCGCCGGGCAGCGCCCACGCGTTCAGCTCATCGTTTTTGAAAACCGTCATTTTCCAGTCAAACCTATGGCCGGTATTATTTGCCGCATCGGCATAAGGCAGCATACGTCGAAATACTGCCTGCACCCTGCGGGCTGTTCTGGATGTGGTATCGACATTGCCGGCAGACTTGTTCAACTCAACCGTTTTCATATAATCTTTGGCAGCCGTAGCGTTCATTGTGGCGGAATCATGACCGTAAACATCAGCAACGACCGCACAACCTCCCAATATCGAGATTGCTGCCGACAGACAGACTATCCGTTTAAAGGAAGGAAGGAAATTTCATATTAGGCTTATCCCTTAAAAAATTAAATTCAAAAAATGCCGTCTGAATCCAAAACGGATTTCGGACGGTATCTTAACATTGTTTAATGTTTTTAAAAAGATTTACACCACGATGTTCACCAGTCTGTCCGGTACGACGATGATTTTCTTGGCAGGCTTGCCTTCTATGAATTTCACTTCACCTTCGGAGGCGGACGGTTTGTCGAAATCAATCATAAATTGCCAATAATCCCCCGACTTTTTTACGGCTGCGCCCCTTTGCAGCGATATTGCGTTGTACTTCATCTGTTTTCAGAATGGCAGAAGAATAAATATCCCTTTCAAATTCAGTATCATGATTTGAAATCAAAACGCCTTGGGAGTTAGGCGCAATTTATTGATTTTTTGTAAAGTCCGCGACCAATAAATTCGATCGTATTTTGGTCGCGCAGAATTTGCAACTGTTGGCGGATTTTGTCTTTGATATGGTTGTTTTGGGGAAATTGGATGGATAGTTTGTCTTCAAATCCATACATTTGCGACAATGTGAATTCTTCGGGGAGTTGGTCGATACATTTCATAACAGCCAAAAGCCAGCCTTTGTGCTCCGCATTTTGGTTGCGTAAAAACAGGTTGGATTGCCATTTTTTCAGAACGGTTTCGGGTTCGATAATGCGGGAATCGTCTATTAAGAATATTTTGCCGCTTTCAGGCAAAGGGGCGAGATTGATGGAACACATAATGTGGTGCGGCCGGTTTTTAATGCCTTTATTTCTGGGAATAATCATGTCCGGCGTGATGAAATGTTTGGGTACAAGCACCAATTGCCGTATGGAGTAATCCGCTTTTTTATATGCAAGAAAGAAAAAGTTGGGGTTGGTATCTGACCGGATGCGCTCCAGCATGGTGCGATATGCACCGTCAGGCACGCTGTTGCCTATGGTTTTTTGATTTTTACTCTTTAATTCATATTGCTCGTGGCAATTTGGGCAAAAGAGGTCTGCAACAGGTTTGTTATTGGCAAATCTCTGCATCGGCTTGCTTCCGCAACAGGGGCAGTAGCCGTTTTTTTCCAGCCAAGCCTCGCTCATTACACGGATTTTGTGGGTTGCTTTATTTTGTTGCTTTCCCAATTCGGTATCGAAAAATAAATTCATATTTTGGATTTTGAGATTAAGTTTTAGTGGATTAACAAAAATCAGGGCAAGGCGGGGCAACGCCGCACCGGTTTAAAGTTAATCCGCTATATTTGAGGTCTGTCATGCAGACAACCCAATCTGCCTTAAAAAGGCCGTCTGAAACCCTGTTTCCAAGTTTTCAGACGGCCTTTCTCCGTATGGCTAAACCTTAAAAGCAGCGGCTTAGACGACGATATTCACCAAGCGTCCGGGAACGACGATGATTTTCTTCGCGGCCCTGCCTTCCATGAATTTCACCGCGCCTTCGGTGGCGAGTGCGGCGGCTTCGAGGTCGGCTTTGGAGGCGTCGGCGGCAACGGTGATTTTGCCGCGCAGTTTGCCGTTGACTTGAACCATGACTTCGATTTCGGATTTGACCAAAGCGGCTTCATCGACTTCCGGCCAGCCTGCCTCCCACAGTTTCGCGCCGTTCAATTCGCTCCACAGGGTTTCGCAAATGTGCGGCACAATCGGCCACAACAGGCGTACGGCGGTTTCCAATACTTCTTGGGCGACGGCGCGACCTGGTTCGCTGACGGTGTCGGTTTTGTCGTATTGGTTGAGCAGTTCCATCACGGCGGCGATGGCGGTGTTGAACTGCTGACGGCGGCCGTAGTCGTCGCTTACTTTGGCGATGGTGGAATGCAGTTTGTGGCGCAGGTCTTTGAGTTCTTTAGACAAACCGTCTTGGCTGCCTGCAAACGCTTTGACCGCGCCGCCTTGTTTCAGGTATTCGTAAACGGTGCGCCACAGGCGGCGCAGGAAGCGGTGCGCGCCTTCGACGCCGCTGTCGCTCCATTCGAGGGACTGTTCGGGCGGTGCGGCGAACATCATGAACAGGCGGGCGGTGTCCGCGCCGTAGGCGTTAATCAGTTCTTGCGGATCGACGCCGTTGTTTTTGGACTTGGACATTTTTTCCGTGCCGCTGATGACGACGGGCAGTCCGTCGGCTTTCAGGACGGCGGAAACAGGGCGGCCTTTGTCGTCAAAAGTCAGCTCGACATCGGCAGGGTTGATCCAGTCTTTGCCGCCTTTGTCGTTTTCGCGGTAGTAGGTTTCGCAAACGACCATGCCTTGCGTGAGCAGGCGTTCGAACGGTTCGTCAACATTGACCAAGCCTTCGTCGCGCATCAGTTTGGTGAAGAAGCGCGCGTACAGGAGGTGCAGAATCGCGTGTTCGATACCGCCGATGTATTGGTCGACCGCGCCCCAGTATTTTGCGGCTTCAGCCGATACCATGCCGTCTGAAAACTTGGGCGACATATAGCGGAAGAAATACCAGCTCGATTCCATGAAGGTGTCCATGGTATCGGTTTCGCGTTTCGCCGCACCGCCGCAGCATGGGCAGGCGGTTTCGTAAAATTCGGGCATTTTTGCCAAAGGCGAACCCATGCCGTCAGGTACGACGTTTTCAGGCAGGACGACGGGCAGTTGGTCGGCCGGGACAGGTACGTCGCCGCATTTTTCGCAATGGACGATGGGAATCGGGCAGCCCCAGTAGCGTTGGCGCGAAATACCCCAGTCGCGTAGGCGGTATTGGGTTTTCGGTTCGCCCGCGTCTTGGCTTTGCAGCTTGGCGGCGATGGCGTCGAATGCCGTCTGAAAGTCCAAGCCGTCCAAGTCGCCGCTGTTGACCAATACGCCGTTTTCTTTGTCGCCGTACCATTCTTGCCATTGGTTTGCGTCGAATGTGTTGTCGCCGACGGCAATGACTTGTTTTTTCGGTAGATTGTATTTGGTAGCGAACTCGAAATCGCGTTCGTCGTGCGCCGGAACCGCCATGACCGCGCCGTCGCCGTAGCCCCACAATACATAGTTGGCAATCCACACTTCCAGCTTGTCGCCGTTGAGCGGGTTGACGACGTAGCGGCCGGTCGGCACGCCTTTTTTCTCCATCGTCGCCATATCGGCTTCGGCAACGGAACCGGCTTTGCATTCGGCAATAAATGCCTGCAATTCGGGTTTGTCGGCGGCTGCGGCGGTTGCCAGCGGATGCTCGGCGGCAACGGCAACATAAGTCGCGCCCATCAGCGTGTCGGGACGGGTGGTATAAACTTGCAGGAATTTCGCGTAATCGCCTTCCAAGCCTTGTTTGCTGTCGTCTGAAACAGTAAAGCGCACGGTCATGCCGCGAGATTTGCCGATCCAGTTGCGCTGCATGGTTTTGACTTGTTCCGGCCAGTGTTCCAGCTTGTCCAAGTCGTTGAGCAGCTCTTCGGCGTAATCGGTGATTTTGAAGTAATACATCGGAATTTCGCGTTTTTCGATCAACGCACCCGAACGCCAGCCGCGCCCGTCGATGACTTGCTCGTTGGCAAGGACGGTTTGGTCGACAGGATCCCAGTTTACCGTGCCGTTTTTACGATAGACGATGCCTTTTTCAAACAGCTTGGTAAACAGCCATTGTTCCCAGCGGTAGTATTCGGGTTTGCAGGTGGCGACTTCGCGCGCCCAGTCAATCGCAAAACCCAGGCTTTTAAGCTGGGTTTTCATGTATTCGATGTTGTCGTAAGTCCAGGCGGCGGGGGCGACATTGTTTTTCATCGCCGCATTTTCCGCCGGCATACCGAACGCGTCCCAACCCATAGGCTGCATGACGTTGAAGCCGTTTAAAAGTTTGAAGCGGCTCAATACGTCGCCGATGGTGTAGTTGCGCACATGCCCCATATGCAGCTTGCCGCTGGGGTAGGGGAACATGGAGAGGCAGTAGTATTTGGGTTTGGAAGCGTCTTCGGAGACGTTGAAAATACGGGCATCGTCCCATTTTTTCTGCGCCGCAGGCTCGATGGCGGCGGGCTGGTAATGTTCTTGCATGGTCATTCTGTTTTTCGCTTGAAAACGTTAGGAATTTAAAGGAGGAATTATAACAGGTTGCCGATGCCGGCGAATCGGCAAATTGCCGGCAGGATGCGTAAATTCGCACGCGCATCATTCCGTATGCCGTACAAATACACCGCGTTTACTGATACGCACGTTTTTTATGCTAATATTACAAACCAAAATCAAACGTTTAAACTCCCTGTAACAAGTCTGCCAAATCAGACGGCAAACAGGTATCAGACAAAAAGGACTTTGCACATGAAAACAAAACAAATCGTTAAACTTGGCTTAGCAGTATTGGCAGCCGGCGTTCTGTCTGCCTGCGCAACCAAAAGCAACGTCAAAGCCGACGGCACGACCGACAATCCGGTTTTCCCGAAACCCTATTCCGTAACGCTCGACAACAAGCGCGGCACATTCCCGACTTATGACGAACTGGATCAGATGCGTCCCGGCCTGACCAAAGACGACATCTACAAAATCCTGGGTCGCCCGCATTACGATGAAGGCATGTACGGCGTACGCGAATGGGATTACCTGTTCCACTTCCACACCCCCGGCGTAGGTACCGACCCTGAAAACACTTCCGGCGTAGAAGGTATTACTACCTGTCAATACAAAATTATTTTCGATAAAGACAAATTTGCCCGCAGCTTCTACTGGAATCCCGTATTCCCGAAAGATGCCGTCTGCCCGCCGCCCGCACCTAAAGCCGAGCCACAAGTCATCATCCGCGAAATCGTGCCGGCAAAACCGAAACGTATCCGCCAATAATCCAATATGCCGTTCCGCCTGTTTTTAGGGATATTATGCTGCCTGCCAATAGTTGCTCCCGTATATGCACAGGAGCAACCGGATGCGGTCAGTGCTTATATTCAAAAGAAAAAAGTCATCGTAAACACATCCAAAGCGGAACTCTGTTTTGCCGATGACCATCAGTGCCATCCTGTCCTTATCGGCGTTTCCACACCCAAGGGAACGTTCGGGCTGACGCTGAACAGTACCGACAAGCCCGGATACGGCGGCGAAGTTATCGGCTTCAAACAGGAGGGCGACTTTCTTTTCGCCCTGCACCGCGTTTGGAATCAGATACCGTCCGAAAGACGGAGCGAACGTATCGCATCTTCGGTTGTGTCCGACAGGATTATGACCAACGGCTGCATCAACGTAAGCGACGCGGTATACGAAAAACTGCGCCATTATTTTGTATTGGAAGTGATTTGAAACAGACGGATACCGCACGCGCCGGTATCCGTTTTCACATTGCCCCGATGCCTGAAACAGACTGTCCGCCACGTCATGCCGTCTGAAACCGGCGCAGGTGCCGCCAAGCCTTCAGACGGCATTGTCCGCCTGCTCCGACCGAACAACAACCATCTTTGGGAGAACCTTATGCACGAACAAAACCGCATCCTCTGCCGAGAACTGAGCCTACTGGCATTCAACCGCCGCGTGTTGGCGCAGGCGGAAGACAGAAACGTCCCCCTTTTGGAACGCCTGCGCTTCCTGTGCATCGTGTCGTCCAATCTTGACGAGTTTTTCGAAGTCCGCATGGCGTGGCTCAAGCGTGAAAACAAGCTGCACCCCCGGCGCAGGCTGGACAACGGCAAAATGCCGTCTGAAACCATCGCCGACGTTACCGAAGCGGCGCGCTCCCTGATACGGCACCAGTACGACCTGTTCAACAACGTCCTTCAGCCCGAGCTGGTGCAGGAAGGCATCCATTTTTACCGCCGCCGCAATTGGACGGGCGCGCAGAAAAAATGGATCGAAGACTATTTCGACCGCGAACTGCTGCCGATCCTGACCCCCATCGGACTCGACCCTTCCCACCCCTTCCCGCGCCCGCTGAACAAATCGCTGAACTTCGCCGTAGAACTCGACGGCACGGACGCGTTCGGCAGACCTTCGGGTATGGCGATTGTCCAAGCACCGCGCATCCTGCCGCGCGTTGTCCCCCTGCCGTCCGAACTGTGTGGCGGCGGACACGGCTTCGTCTTCCTGTCGTCCATCCTCCACACCCACGTCGGCAAACTCTTCCCGGGCATGAACGTCAAAGGCTGCCACCAGTTCCGCCTCACGCGCGACAGCGACTTGACCGTTGACGAAGAAGACGTGCAAAACCTCCGCGCCGCCATTCAAAACGAACTGCACGACCGCGAATACGGCGACGGCGTGCGGCTCGAAGTCGCCGACACCTGTCCCGCCTACATCCGCGACTTTCTGCTCGCGCAATTCAGGCTGACCGCCGCCGAACTCTATCAGGTCAAAGGTCCGGTCAACCTCGTACGCCTCAACGCCGTCCCCGATTTGGTCAACCGCCCCGATTTGAAATTCCCGCCGCACTCGCCGGGCCGTCTGAAAGCCTTGGGCAAAAACAGCCCAATCTTCAATTTGGTGCGCCAATCGCCCATCCTGCTGCACCACCCCTACCAATCCTTCGATCCCGTGGTCGATATGATACGCGAAGCCGCCGCCGACCCCGCTGTGCTTGCCGTCAAAATGACGATTTACCGTACCGGCACGCGCTCCGAACTCGTCCGCGCCCTGATGAAGGCGGCACTGGCGGGAAAACAGGTTACCGTCGTCGTCGAACTGATGGCGCGTTTTGACGAAGCCAACAACGTCAACTGGGCGAAACAGCTCGAAGAGGCTGGCGCACACGTCGTGTACGGCGTATTCGGCTACAAAGTCCATGCCAAAATGGCACTCATCATCCGCCGCGAAGACGGCGTGCTCAAGCGTTACGCCCACCTCGGCACGGGCAACTACCACCAAGGCACATCGCGCATCTACACCGACTTCGGCCTCATCACCGCCGACGAACAAATCACCGCCGATGTGAACACATTGTTCATGGAAATCACAGGCTTGGGAAAGCCGGGCCGTCTGAACAAACTCTACCAAAGTCCGTTTACCCTGCACAAAATGGTCATCGACCGCATCAAGCAGGAAACCGAACACGCCAAAGCCGGCAAACCGGCGCGGATTACCGCCAAGATGAATTCGCTCATCGAACCGACCGTCATCGAAGCCCTGTATCGGGCAAGCGCGGCAGGTGTGCAAATCGATTTGATTGTGCGCGGTATGTGCACCTTGCGCCCGGGTGTAAAAGGCCTGTCCGAAAACATCCGCGTCCGCTCCATCGTCGGCAGGCAGCTCGAACACGCGCGCGTGTATTGCTTCCACAACAACGGCGCGGACGACACCTTTATTTCCAGCGCGGATTGGATGGGGCGCAACTTCTTCCGCCGCATTGAAACCGCCACGCCGATTGCCGCGCCCGAACTCAAAAAACGCGTCATCCGCGAAGGTTTGGAAATGGCACTGGCAGACAATACGCACGCGTGGCTGATGCAGCCGGACGGCGGCTATATCCGCGCCGAGCCTGCCGAAGGCGAAAGCGAAGCCGACCTGCAAAACGATTTGTGGGCACTGCTCGGAGGCTGACCCGCACCGCCCCGATCAAAAAACATGCCGTCTGAAACTTTTCCGTTTCAGACGGCATGGTTTTGCAGCAATCCAAACAGGGCGGACTGGAGTCAAAAACACACCTTCGCCATTCCCGCACAAGCACTTCCCCTGTATGCTCCCAACCCCGATCCGCCGCATTCCGGACGGCATTATAGTGGATTAACAAAAATCAGGACAAGGCGACGAAGCCGCAGACAGTACAGATAGTACGGAACCGATTCACTTGGTGCTTCAGCACCTTAGAGAATCGTTCTCTTTGAACTAAGGCGAGGCAACGCCGTACTGGTTTTTGTTAATCCACTATACCTTTCCGACAGCCGAACAAAACCCCGAATCCGTCTGCACGGTTCGGGGCATATCTCCAATACGGGCATCGTGTTCCGGAGAACCGTCAAATCCGCATCGGCATCACAATATATTTGAAATTCGGATTGTTCGGCACAGTAAACAGCGTCGAGCGGTTGGCGTCGCCGAAAGCAAGCTGCACATCGTCGGAATGAATATTTCGCAACACGTCCATCAGATAGCTGATATTGAAACCGGCTTCCAATTCCCCGCCCTGATAGGCAATCTCGATTTCTTCGCGCGCTTCTTCCTGCTCGTTGTTACTGCACACGACGCTCAACAGGCCGGGTTGCAGGAACAGGCGCGCGCCACGGAATTTTTCGTTGGCAAGAATGGACACACGTTCCAGCGCACCCAAAAGTTCGGCACGGGACAACACGAAAATCTTGTCGTTGTCCAAAGGAATCACGCGGTTGAAATCGGGGAATTTGCCGTCGATGACCTTGCTGACGATGGTCGTGCCGTTGCATTGGAAACGCACCTGTTTGTCCAGCAGCTCGATTTGAATCGGATCGTCGGGGTTGTTCAACAGTTTGAACAGTTCCAGCACCGTTTTGCGCGGCAAAATCACTTCGGCGCGCGGCAAATCCGCATCAATCGCGCAGGCGGCATAGGCAAGGCGGTGTCCGTCGGTCGCCACAAGGCGCAACTGGCCGCCCTCAACCTGCATCAGCAGACCGTTGAGATAATAACGGATGTCCTGCACCGCCATGCTGTACTGCACTTGCGACAGCATGGTTTTGAAACGCTCCTGCTCCAGTGAGAAAGTCGCGCTGATGTCCTCGCCGACATTCATCATCGGAAAATCGGCGGCAGGCAGGGTCTGAAGTGCAAAACGCGATTTGCCCGCCTTCAGCGTCAGACGGCTGTCGTCCCAATCCAGCGACACCAGCGCACCGGCAGGCAGTGCCCGTAAAATATCCTGAAATTTCTTGGCATTGGTGGTGATGCGGAAGTCGCCCGCGCCGCCCTCGGGACCCGCAGTGTCGATTTGGATTTCCAAATCGGTTGCCAAAAGCTGGGTCTGCCCGCCCCTGCCCCCAATCAGGACGTTGGACAGGATGGGCAGGGTGTGGCGGCGTTCGACGATGCCGGTAACGGCTTGCAGCGGCTTGAGCAGGCTGTCGCGCTCGGCTTGTAAAATCAACATTTTCGCTCCTTAAATCGGTTGGATTTCTTACCCTTCGGACGGCATGGGCAATGTCATGCCGTCTGAAAGGCGTGTCCGGTCAGTTTTGAATCAGAATCAGCAGTTTCTCATAATCCTGCGCCAACTCGGGGTCTTCCTCGCGCAGTTTCGCCACCGCCCTGATGCCGTGCATGACGGTCGTATGGTCGCGTCCGCCGAACGAATCGCCGATAGACGGCAGGCTCAACGTGGTCAGCTCTTTGGTCAGGCTCATGGCAACCTGACGCGGACGGGCAATGTTTCGTGTCCGTTTCTTACCGAGCACATCGCTGATTTTGATACGGTAATATTTGGCAACGGCATCAATAATGATATCGGCGGTAATGACCTTATGCTTCTCGGCAATAATGTCCTGCAAAGCCGTACGCGCCAAATCGATATCGATAACCGGCCGGTTCATAAAGCGGCTGCTCGCACTGACACGGTTAAACGCACCTTCCAATTCGCGCACATTGGAACGGATCAGGTTGGCAATAAACAATGCCGCCTCGTCTTCGATGCTGATACCCGCCGCCTCTGCCTTTTTCTGCAAAATGGCGATGCGCATTTCCAATTCGGGCGGCTCGAGTTCCAAAGTCAAACCCCATGAGAAACGGGATTTGAGACGGTCGTCCATGCCTTCGATTTTGGCAGGCAATACGTCGCACGTCAGGATGAGCTGTTTTTTCTCGTTGTGGAAATGGTTGTACAGATAGAAAAATTCTTCCATCGTACGGTCTTTGCCTTTGATGAACTGGATGTCGTCGATAATCAGCAGGTCGTATTGCTTGTATTGCTGTTTGAACACGTCGTAAGTGTTGTTGCGCACGGCTTTCATGAAGCTGCGGATATAATCGTCCGAATGCATATAGCGTACTTTCGCGTCGGGACGGTTTTTCAAAAGCTCGTTGCCGATGGCTTGCACCAGGTGGGTTTTGCCCAAACCCGTGCTGCCGTACAGGAAAAACGGGTTGTAACTCTGTCCCGGACTTTCCGCAATCGCCTGCGCCGCCGCCGCTGCAAGGCGGTTGCCCTTGCCTTCGACCAATGTGCCGAACGTGTAATCGCGCGACAGGTTGGTCTGCTCGTAACGCGCCTCTTCCGCACCGGCCTGCGCGTCCGTCCGTGCTTTGGCAACTGCCGCCGATTCCGGACGGGAAGCAGGTTCGGCAGTATGGCGCGGCTCATGCGGGAGGTTTTTCATACGTTCTGCCAAAATATCCGCCGCCGTTTTCGACGCAGCGGGTTTGACAGGCTCTTCAGACGGCAGCTCGTCCAACAGAACCTCCTGCACGGGCATCCCCTCCGACACCGCGTGCAAGGACGGCTCGGCAGGTTCGACAGCACCTTCAACCGCCGCCATCTCATAACGCACGCCTTCTCCCGGTTTGAATACGAAGGCGGAACGGCCGGCAGCCAACTCTTCCCTCACTGCTTCTATTTTTCCGGCAAACTGGCTCTTGAGCATATTGCAGGCAAACTGGTTCTTGCCGTACACCACCCATAGCCCCCCCTCCTCACCGACGGTAAGGGGCGCAATCCATTGCGCAAACTGCCCGTGAGGCAACATATCGTGAAGACGGCGGAGGCACAGCGGCCAAAACTCTGCTAATGTCATGGATAGGCTCGAATCTGTAAAAATGTTTCAACACACAGGGCGACACATAAAGCGTCGCCCTGTGTGTTGCCCTGATTTGGAAGGGGTTACGCCCCTCTCAAATAAATTCTGATTCTACCGCCCTAAAAGGCGGGGTTTCAACCGAAAAGGAAATACGATGAAATCGAAAATAAAGAAAATATAATATTTTCAAAAAGAAAACAAATCTTCTGAACGCGCATCGGTTCAAAATGCAGCGAACCGATTATACCGACTCGCCGATATTTTATCCACAACCCGTGCAAAAATTTATCCACAGAAAGGCGGCAGAAATCCGCAGGCAATCGGGCAATCCTCCTGCAAAGTTTCTATATTGATTGACAAAAGCGGCAAATTGGAGTGTAATTCACGGTTTAATTATCTACCCATTCTATTTTAGGAAACATTATGAAACGCACTTATCAACCTTCCGTTACCAAACGCAAACGCACCCACGGCTTCCTCGTGCGCTCCAAAACACGCGGCGGTCGCGCAGTACTGGCAGCACGCCGTGCCAAAGGCCGCAAACGCCTGGCGGTGTAATTTTGGACTACCGCTTCAGAAGGCAGTACCGCTTGTTGAAAACGGATGATTTTTCATCCGTTTTTGCATTCAGAAACCGCCGCAGCCACGATCTGCTGCAAGTTTCGCGTTCAAACGGCAACGGGCTGGGCCATCCCCGCATCGGTCTGGTGGTCGGCAAAAAAACCGCCAAACGCGCCAACGAGCGGAACTATATGAAACGCGTCATCCGCGACTGGTTCAGGTTGAACAAAAACAATCTTCCGCCACAGGATTTCGTCGTGCGCGTCCACCGTAAATTCGACAGGGCTACCGCAAAACAGGCAAGGGCGGAACTGGCACAACTCATGTTCGGCAACCCCGCAACCGAATGCGGGAAACGGGTATGATTAAAACGGCACTCTACAGGCAAGGTTCAGACGGCAACGGGTTTCCCATACAAGGAACATCCCGATGAATTTCCTATTGTCCAAACTCCTGCTGGGACTGATACGGTTTTACCAATACTGCATCAGCCCGCTGATTCCGCCCCGCTGCCGCTATACGCCGACCTGTTCGCAATACGCGGTCGAAGCGGTCAAAAAATACGGCGCATTCAAAGGCGGCCGGCTCGCCATCAAGCGCATTGCACGCTGCCACCCTTTCGGCGGACACGGACACGACCCCGTTCCCTGACCCGACGCAATATTCAAATTGCACGCTTTCCTTTTATTTCCCATCGGTTTCTATATAATGCCGTCTGAACCTTCGGGCTGGCGGCACGACCGCCGGGTATAAAGCCCGCCCTTATTCCCCGTCTATCGGAACACGCAACCTGCGGCATTTCCGACCATTCAGGAAACTCTATATGGATTTTAAAAGACTCACGGCGTTTTTCGCCATCGCACTGGCGATTATGATCGGCTGGGAAAAAATGTTCCCCGCCCCCCAAACCGCGCCCGGACAAGCCGCGCAGCAACAGCGGCAAACCGCCGCAACCGCTTCCGCCGAAGCCGCGCTCGCGCCCGCAACGCCGATTACCGTAACGACCGACACGGTCAAAGCCGTCATCGACGAAAAAAGCGGCGACCTGCGTCAAATGACCCTGCTCAAATACAAAGCAAATGGCGACGAAAACAAAGCATTCACCCTGTTTAACGACAGCAAAGAATACACCTACGTTGCCCAGTCCGAGCTTTTGGACGCACAAGGCAACAACATTCTGAAAGGCATCAGCTTTACCGCTCCGCAAAAACAATACAGTCTCAACGGCGACAAAGTTGAAGTTCGCCTGAGCGCGCCTGAAACAAACGGACTGAAAATCGACAAAGTCTATACCTTTACCAAAGACAGCTACCTCGTCAACGTCCGTTTCGACATCGCCAACACCAGCGGCAAGCCCGCCAACCTGAGCGCGAACTACCGCATCGTACGCGACCGCAGCGAACCCGAAGGTCAAGGCTACTTTACCCGCTCTTTCGTCGGCCCGGTGGTTTACACCCCCGAAGGCAAATTCCAAAAAGTCAGCTTCTCCGACTTGGACGACGATGCCAAATCAGGCAAAAACGAAGCCGAATACGCCCGCAAAACCCAAACCGGCTGGCTCGGCATGATTGAACACCACTTCATGTCCACTTGGATTCTCCAACCCAAAGGCGGACAAAGCGTTTGCGCCGCCGGCGACTGCCGTATCGACATCAAACGCCGCAACGACAACCTGTACAGCACCAGCGTCAGCGTTCCCCTTGCCGCCATCCAAAACGGCGCGAAATCCGAAGCCTCCATCAACCTCTACGCCGGCCCGCAGACCACATCCGTCATCGCAAACATCGCCGACAACCTGCAACTGGCAAAAGACTACGGCAAAGTACACTGGTTCGCCTCCCCCCTCTTCTGGCTCCTGAACCAACTGCACAACATTATCGGCAACTGGGGCTGGGCAATCATCGTTTTGACCATTATCGTCAAAGCCGTACTCTACCCGCTGACCAACGCCTCTTACCGCTCGATGGCAAAAATGCGCGCCGCCGCGCCCAAACTGCAAGCCATTAAAGAAAAATACGGCGACGACCGTATGGCGCAACAGCAAGCCATGATGCAGCTTTACAAAGACGAAAAAATCAACCCGCTGGGCGGCTGCCTGCCCATGCTGTTGCAAATCCCCGTCTTCATCGGCTTGTACTGGGCGTTGTTTGCCTCCGTAGAATTGCGTCAGGCACCTTGGCTGGGCTGGATTACCGACCTTAGCCGCGCCGACCCCTACTACATCCTGCCCATCATTATGGCGGCAACGATGTTCGCCCAAACCTATCTGAACCCGCCGCCGACCGACCCGATGCAGGCGAAAATGATGAAAATCATGCCTTTGGTTTTCTCCGTGATGTTCTTCTTCTTCCCGGCCGGTTTGGTGCTCTACTGGGTGGTCAACAACCTCCTGACCATCGCCCAGCAATGGCACATCAACCGCAGCATCGAAAAACAACGCGCCCAAGGCGAAGTCGTTTCCTAGATGCCGCAGCATGAAAGATGCCGTCTGAAACCTGTTCAGACGGCATCTTTATTGTTCACCCGCTATCGGGGCGGAAATCTTCAACCTGCATACATCACAAAAATCGTCGGGCGTTTTTTCAGATTGGGCATTTCTTTTCTTTTTCGCCACTGCGCAACCGTCTGGCTGATGATTTCCTGTGTCGGCAAGGTCAAGTCCGTAGCCACGCACAAGCGCGTTTCAGGATGCAGGTTTTCCACCGCATCGGCAAGCAGCGCATCATTGCGGTAAGGCGTTTCAATAAAAATCTGCGTCTCTCCGCACTGGCGCGAACGTTGTTCCAAAGCCCGCAAAGCCTGAATCCGCCCGTTTTTTTCAGACGGCAGATAACCCTTAAATGCAAAGTTCTGCCCGTTCGCGCCCGAAGCCATCAAGGCCAGCAGCAGGCTGGAAGGCCCGACCAGCGGACGCACTTCAAAACCGTGTTTATGCGCCAACGCCACCAGATTCGCACCCGGATCGGCAACGGCCGGACAACCCGCCTCGCTGACAATGCCCATACTGCGCCCTTCTTGCAAAGGTTTCAGCAATTCCGGCAAAGTCTTCAAATCCGTATGTTCATTCAGCGTTTGCAGATTCAGTTCGCGGATAGGCGCAGTTACGCCCAAATGCTTCAAATGCGCACGCGCCGTTTTTTCCGCTTCCACGACAAAATCCGTCAGCCCGACAACCGCCCGTTGTTCATGCGGCAGCAGGCACGGCGTGTCAGGCGTACCCAAAGGCGTAGGAATCAAATACAAAACAGGAGACATCATTCCCTCACTCGTCAGTTAAAAATGCCGTCTGAGCCTTTCAGACGGCATAAACGGGCAGTTACAAAACATCCATTCCCTCATTTTTCAAGAAATCGACCAGACGGAAAACCGGCAAACCGATCAAAGCATTCGGATCGGTGCTTTCAATCCGTTCGATCAGCAGCGCGCCCAAGCCCTCGCTTTTCGCCGCACACGAACAATAAACCGCATCCGGCTCGCTCTCCAAATAGCGGAGTATATGCAGCTCGTCCAACTGCCTCATCACAACCACCGTCTTATCGATATGCCGCTGCATCCTGCCCGTAACCGTATTCAACAGCACGACCGCGCTGTAAAACTCAATCTCCCTGCCGCTCAAATGCATCAGCATCTTTTGCGCGTTGGCAAGGTTCATCGGCTTGCCCCACTGCCTGCCGTCGCACCACGCCACCTGGTCCGCGCCGACAATCAACGCCTCGGGGAAACGCCCTGCCAACGACCGCGCCTTACCCTCGGCAAGGCGCAATGCCGTCTGAGGGGCTGATTCCCCCAACATCGGCGTTTCGTCAAAATCGGGGGATGCCGCCTGAAAGGCAATGCCGAGCCTTTCCATCTGTTCGCGGCGGAAAACCGAACTCGTACCCAAAATCAAAGGCAGTTCCAAACCCATCCCATCCTCCTTACCGTTGAAAACACACTCAAACGGGCGTTAAAATCCAGCCATGCGCCGAAACACGGACACCCGCCTTCGGCGTACCGCAACATTTTTCTTAAAAATATTGACGTTAGAACATCTAAATTATATCATACCTCGTTTATGTCAGACCCTAATTTGATTGACCCGGAAATTTTTGCCGCCGAAGGGCAGAACCTGCAAGGCAGTTTTCTGCTAGAAGAATTGGACGAACGAGTCAGTTTGCACGATTATCCCGCCGACAGGCAGGCCAAAATATCGTTTACACTGACCGGCGGCCGCGATCGGCTGCAACGCCTGTTCCTCGACCTGAACGTCAAAGCCGATATGCCCCTGATCTGCCAGAGATGTATCAAACCCATGCCGTTCATGCTCGATGAAAGCAGCCGTATCGTCCTGTTTTCCGACGAAGAGTCCTTGGACGAATCCATGCTTGCCGACGAAGAACTCGAAGGCATACTGATTGAAAAAGAACTCGACGTACGCGCATTGGTAGAAGACCAAATCCTGATGTCCCTGCCCTTTTCGCCGCGACACGGACACTGCGGCAATACCCTTCCGGAATCCGCCAACCAAGACAAACCCAACCCCTTTGCTGTTTTGGCAGGTTTGAAAAGCAGTTAATTAGGACACAGTTTATTTATCTAGGAGCTTGAAATGGCCGTTCAACAAAACAAAAAATCCCCTTCCAAACGCGGTATGCACCGTTCGCACGACGCACTGACCGCGCCCGCACTGTCTGTCGACAGCACAACCGGCGAAGTGCACCGCCCGCACCACATTTCTCCAAACGGTATGTACCGCGGCCGCAAAGTGGTCAAAGCCAAAGGCGAATAATCCCTATTCGACTGACTGAAAAAGCCAGAACATTGCCATGCAATTACTGGCTTTTTTTGCATTGGACGCGCCATCCGTCCAAACTTTCGCCATACGTCAACACACAGGGGCAAAGCGTTCCGTATAATACCCCGTGAAAATATTCCAAAAGCCCCAACCACCAAGGAAATTCCGATGAAACAGAAAATCTGGTACACCTACGATGATATCCACCGCGTCATCAAAGCATTGGCAGAAAAAATCCGGAACTCCGGCGTCAAATACGACGCCATGATCGCTATCGGCGGCGGCGGCTTTATTCCTGCACGTATGCTGCGCTGTTTTCTGGAAATTCCGATTTATGCCGTAACCACCGCCTATTACGACAGCGACAACGAAGGACAGGTTACAGAAGAAGTCAAGAAAGTCCAATGGCTAGACCCCGTTCCCGAAGTCTTACGGGGTAAAAACGTCCTTGTTGTCGACGAAGTGGACGACAGCCGCGTTACCATGGAGTTCTGCCTGACAGAGCTGCTCAAAGAAGACTTCGGCACCATCGGCGTCGCCGTACTGCACGAAAAAATCAAAGCCAAAGCAGGTAAAATCCCCGAAGGCATTCCCTATTTCAGCGGCATCACCGTAGACGACTGGTGGATTAACTATCCATGGGATGCACACGATATCGACGAACACAACCGTCTTGCCGAAAGCAGCCGAGGCTGACCCTTTCAGACGGCATATTTTCCGAACCGATGCCGTCTGAAGCCCGCACGACCCCTGCCGCAGACCGAAAACCTACCGGAGAAACCCCTATGATTACATTGGCCGTAGATGCCATGGGCGGCGACCAAGGACTTACCGTTACCGTACCCGGTGCAACCGCATTCCTCCAAGCACACCCCGATGTCCGCCTGATTATGACCGGCGACGAAGCACAGCTCCGCCAAGCCCTGAACGCAGCAGGCGCGCCGATGGAACTTATTGACATCTGCCATACCACCCAAGTTGTCGGCATGGATGAATCCCCTCAGTCCGCCCTAAAGAACAAAAAAGACTCCTCCATGCGCGTTGCCATCAACCAAGTTAAAGAAGGCAAAGCCCAAGCCGCCGTATCCGCAGGCAACACGGGCGCGCTCATGGCAACCGCACGTTTCGTCCTCAAAACCATACCCGGCATCGAACGCCCCGCCATCGCCAAATTCCTTCCTTCCGACACCGACCACGTTACCCTTGCACTCGACCTCGGCGCGAACGTCGACTGCACCCCCGAACAGCTCACCCAATTTGCCGTTATCGGCAGCGAACTCGTCCATGCACTCCATCCTCAAAAAGGACAGCCGCGCATCGGGCTGGTCAACGTCGGCACGGAAGACATCAAAGGTACAGACACCGTCAAACAAACCTACAAACTGCTGCAAAACAGCAAACTCAACTTTATCGGCAACATCGAAAGCAACAGCATCCTCTACGGCGAAGCAGATGTCGTCGTCGCCGACGGCTTTGTCGGCAACGTCATGCTCAAAACCATCGAAGGCGCAGTCAAATTCATGAGCGGAGCCATCCGCCGCGAATTCCAAAGCAACCTGTTCAACAAACTTGCCGCCGTTGCCGCCCTACCCGCCCTCAAAGGGCTGAAAAACAAACTCGACCCGCGCAAATTCAACGGGGCCATCCTGCTCGGGCTACGCGGCATCGTGATTAAAAGCCACGGCGGCACAGACGAAACCGGTTTCCGCTATGCCCTCGAAGAAGCCTACCATGAAGCCAAGTCTGCCAGCCTTTCCAAAATCGAACAAGGCGTAGCCGAACAGCTCGCCGCACTCGAAGCTGCCAAAGCCGTCCAAAACGAAATCGCCGCCGACTTGTAAAGAAACATACCCTATGCCGTCTGAAAACCAACCGTTTCAGACGGCATCCGCCCGCACCAAACCTGCGGGTGCGGACGGCGATGCGCCTGTCCGGCACTTCCCAGATACTTCCCTGTAAAATAAGGAGTATTTGAAAAATAAAGACATTAGAAAAACGGATGAAAGCTCTAGACAAACGGATTATGAAGTTAGGAAAATCCCTTGAAGGCAGGCTTGATGCCAGTCTGATTGAATCCGCATTGGATTATATTCATTTGTAGAGGGTTTTGCTGGAACACACGATTTTATGGGCGGTCAAATGTGGGGCTTTTATCGTGGAAAAGACGCAGGCTATGAACAGGGTAATACCACTCTTGACCGAAGAACTACTAACAAAAAAGACGCAATAGGTTCATCAGTAACAGCCGCCGTCGCCATTCCTGTCGCCGCACCGTTTGCTATTGCTGATATAGTCGATCAGGATTTTATCCAAGCGATTATGAAAATTACTGGTCATTGATTATCTATATATTGGTGGTTGTTATGAAATGCTATATTAAAGTTGTCATTATTGTTTTTATAATGGTAATGACAACTTCTTGTAATCCTTGCTTTTTTGCAACTTCGTCTTGTCATTATCCTTTTGATGATATGACGACAAGAGCAAACAACGATATTGAATATTTTGTTAAAAATAATACGACTAACGAACAACGAATTGATGATTTCAGAAGTTGCCTTTCCGTTGCTTGTCCTGAAATATATAAATTATATCAATTACCTGATGAAAAGGGTAATTATCAATATATTATAAAAAAATATTATGATAATAAATACAATGATAATGCAGTCAAATCGATAAATTGTATTGGGGATAATGCAAGATGTATGCTTAATAATAAAGGATATTCAACAAAATGGTAATAATGGGTTACGGCGTTTCAGGCAGTGCGAGTTATAGCAAGTCCAAAGTGAATGCGGATTATGCGTCTGTGAATGAGCAAAGCGGCATATTTGCGGGTGAAGACGGTTATCAAATCAACATCAAAGGACACACCGACCTCAAAGGCGGACTCATCACCTCCACCCAAAGCGCGGAAGATAACAGCAGAAACCAATTCGCCACCGGCACACTCAGCTTCAGAGACATCCAAAACCACAGCCATTACGAAGGCGAAAGTTTCGGTATTGGCACCGATGGCAATGTCAAAGGTGGCTGGATGGGTAACGCCAAAGACGGTCTATCTGCCAGCATAGGTTACGGCAAGGACAACGACAGCCAAAACAGCATCACCCGCAGCGGCATCAACACCCAAAATATCCAAATCAGTGACGAAGCCGCATTCGGAACGTTTTTTGGCTTTTGAAATCCTGTGTACTTATGTTGAAGATTTCGATATCCGGCTGACGAAACAAGAATCCCAAGAAATTTCTTTTATTGACAAGGAATTTAGGACAGAAAGCACGTTCGATTAGCGCATAAAATCAACGGGATGATAAATATGAAAACATCAACGGTTGTTTTTGGCGGATTTTTTATTACAGATAATGGAGAACGAATCCAAATCCCCGTTTTGGAAAATCCTGGCATTAAAGAAATCAATCACTTTTTTTCCGTATCAAATTTTGAGAAAAAAGCCGGAGTCCTTGTTTTCAGAATTATTCCTGAGCTCAAATTTGGCCATACCAAATTAACTATCTATTTTGAAAAAGGATATTATTTGCCAATGATTCAAACAATTTTAGAAGACGGGGATATTGAAGTAAAAAACCTTAAAACAGAAAATTACAGCGGGAAAGCAAGGGAAATTTGGGGAGACTTCTACCCTATTGAGCATATCTCTAAAAATATTTCTACAATTCAAAATATCATTTCCGAATTTATGATACAAAAACAAACACCGGCACTAATAATTTGACGGAAACCCAACAATCAAAATGCCGTCTGAAGCAGGTTTGGTTTTCAGACGGCATTTCCTTCGCTTAAAACAGCGTATCGGCAACCCCGCCCGTCTGTGGCATTCCGCATCTGAAAACCATCTGTATTCCGAACCACACCCCCGTCCCTGTTTCCGTCATTTGCACCCTGTCCGTATTGGGCAATCATCGGTTTTTCGCTTACAATAGCCGAATCTGAACCAACTCTCTAAAAAGGCCGTTCCCATGCAGTATGCAAAAATTTCCGGCACGGGCAGCTATCTTCCTGCCAACCGCGTCAGCAATGACGACCTTGCCCAAAAGGTAGATACCTCTGACGAGTGGATTACCGCGCGTACGGGCATTAAGTTCCGCCATATTGCAGCCGAAAACGAGAAAACCAGCGATCTTGCAGCCGAAGCGGCGCGCCGCGCCCTGGATGCTGCCGGATTAAACAGCGGCGAAATCGATTTGATTATTGTGGCAACGGCAACGCCGGATATGCAGTTTCCTTCTACCGCTACCATCGTGCAGCAAAAACTGGGGATAGACAACGGCTGCCCTGCCTTCGACGTACAGGCGGTGTGCGCCGGCTTTATGTACGCGCTGACTACGGCAAACGCCTACATTAAAAGCGGTATGGCGAAAAACGCGCTGGTCATCGGCGCGGAAACCTTCAGCCGCATTGTAGACTGGAACGACCGCACAACCTGCGTATTGTTCGGCGACGGCGCGGGCGCGGTGGTTTTGAGCGCGTCCGACGAACCGGGCATCATCCACGCCAAACTCAAAGCCGACGGCAATTATCTGAACCTGCTCAACGCCCCCGGGAAAATTGCCGACGGACAAATCTGCGGCTCTCCTTATATCACTATGGACGGTCCCGGCGTGTTCAAGTTTGCCGTCAAAATGCTGGCAAAAATCGCCGATGAAGTCATCGGCGAAGCCGGTTATACCGCCGAACAAATCGACTGGATTGTTCCCCATCAGGCAAACCGCCGCATCATCGAATCCACTGCGAAACATTTGGGGCTGAGCATGGACAAAGTCATCCTGACCGTCCAAGACCACGGCAACACGTCCGCCGCCTCGATTCCGCTGGCTTTGGATACGGGCATCCGCAGCGGACAAATCAAACGCAGTCAGAACCTGCTGCTCGAAGGCATCGGCGGCGGTTTCGCGTGGGGCGCGGTATTGCTGCAATATTGAATACCATGCCGTCTGAAGCAGGTTTTCAGACGGTATTTCCCATATCATGAAGCGGCAGGCTTTCTTCAAACCAATTGCGTGTGCGGCATTTCTGTCTGCCGTTTCGCTGCTCCTCCCCGTATTGGGCGCGTGTTACGCAATATTGTCCCTCTATGCGTTTGCACTTTACGGCATCGACAAACGGCGCGCCATACGGGGGCAACGCCGCATTCCCGAACACCGCCTGCTCCTGCCTGCCTTGTTCGGCGGTTGGACGGGCGCATACTTGGGCAGCAGGATGTTCAGGCATAAAACGGCGAAAAAGCGTTTTGTTGTGCTGTTCCGTCTGACTGTTTCGGGCAATGTCCTGGCAACCTGCATCCTGATTGATTATTTCGTTCCGCCCGAACTTTTTGTAAAACTCGGGCAACATCTCTGACAATCCAACCAAACAAAGGAATACCATGTCTTTCGCATTTTTCTTCCCCGGACAAGGCTCTCAAAGCCTCGGCATGATGAACGGCTTTGCCGAACACGCCGTCGTCAAAAACACCTTTGACGAAGCATCCGCCATATTGGGTCAGGACTTGTGGGCGATGATTAACGGCAACGATGCCGAAATCATCGGACAAACCGTCAATACCCAGCCCATTATGCTCGCCGCCGGCATTGCCGTTTACCGCGCCTATTTGGAAGCGGGCGGCAAAACGCCTGCCGCCGTTGCCGGACACAGCCTCGGCGAATACACCGCACTCGTTGCCGCCGGCGCATTGGATTTCACTGATGCGGTCAAACTCGTGCGCCTGCGCGCCGAACTGATGCAGTCCGCCGTACCGCAAGGCGTGGGCGCGATGGCGGCGATTCTCGGCTTGGAAGATGAACAGGTAAAACAGATTTGCGCCGAAGCCGCCCAAGGCGAAGTGGTCGAAGCCGTCAACTTCAACTCGCCCGGGCAAGTCGTGATTGCAGGCAACGCCGCCGCCGTTGGACGAGCCATGGCTGCCGCCAAAGAAGCCGGTGCCAAACGCGCCCTGCCGCTGCCGGTTTCCGTACCTTCCCATTGCAGCCTCATGAAGCCTGCCGCCGACAAACTTGCCGAAGCCCTGAAAACCGTTGAAATCAAGCAGCCGCAAATCCGCGTTATCCACAATGCCGACGTTGCCGCCTACGACGATGCCGACAAAATCAAAGACGCACTCGTCCGCCAGCTTTACAGCCCCGTACGCTGGACGGAAACCGTCAACGCCCTTGTTTCAGACGGCATTGCCGAATCCGCCGAATGCGGCCCGGGCAAAGTGTTGGCGGGCTTGGCAAAACGCATCAACAAGCCCGCCGCTTGCAGCGCACTGACCGATGCCGGACAGGTTGCCGCCTTTATCGAAGCGCACTGACCACATTTCAAACGCAGGCTGCCCCGTCCGTACCGCAAACGGCGGCAGCCCCGTATTTGCGCTATAATCCATCCCGACCAAACCACCGACAGCGGCTGCCATTGCAGTCCCGCCCCACCGACATGATAGAAAAACTGACTTTCGGACTGTTCAAACAAGAAGACGCGCGCAGCTTTATGCGCCTGATGGCATACGTCCGCCCCTACAAAATCCGTATCGTCGCCGCACTGATTGCCATTTTCGGCGTTGCCGCCACCGAAAGCTACCTTGCCGCCTTCATCTCCCCCCTGATCAACCACGGCTTTTCCGCACCCGCCGCGCCGCCCGAGCTGTCCGCCGCCTCCGGCATCATTTCCACCCTGCAAAACTGGCGCGAACAGTTTACCTATATGGTTTGGGGAACGGAAAACAAAATCTGGACCGTCCCCCTCTTCCTCATCATCCTCGTCGTCATCCGTGGCATCTGCCGCTTTACCAGCACCTATCTGATGACTTGGGTCTCCGTGATGACCATCAGCAAAATCCGCAAAGATATGTTTGCCAAAATGCTGACCCTTTCCTCCCGCTACCATCAGGAGACGCCGTCCGGCACCGTACTGATGAATATGCTCAACCTGACCGAACAGTCGGTCAGCAACGCCAGCGACATCTTCACCGTCCTCACGCGCGACACGATGATCGTTACCGGCCTGACCATCGTCCTGCTTTACCTCAACTGGCAGCTCAGCCTCATCGTCGTCCTGATGTTCCCCCTGCTCTCCCTGCTCTCGCGCTACTACCGCGACCGTCTGAAGCACGTCATTTCCGACTCGCAAAAAAGCATAGGCACGATGAACAACGTGATTGCCGAAACCCATCAGGGACACCGCGTCGTCAAGCTGTTCAACGGGCAGGCGCAGGCGGCAAACCGGTTCGACGCGGTCAACCGCACCATCGTCCGCCTCAGCAAAAAAATCACGCAGGCAACGGCGGCGCATTCCCCGTTCAGCGAACTGATCGCCTCGGTCGCCCTCGCCGTCGTCATCTTCATCGCCCTGTGGCAAAGCCAAAACGGCTACACCACCATCGGCGAATTTATGGCATTCATCGTCGCGATGCTGCAAATGTATGCCCCCATCAAAAGCCTTGCCAACATCAGCATCCCTATGCAGACGATGTTCCTCGCCGCCGACGGCGTATGTGCATTTCTCGACACCCCGCCCGAACAGGACAAAGGCACGCTCGCGCCGCAACGCGTCGAAGGGCGCATCAGCTTCCGCAACGTCGATGTCGAATACCGTTCAGACGGCATCAAAGCCCTCGACAACTTCAATCTCGACATCAGACAAGGCGAACGCGTCGCCTTGGTCGGACGTTCCGGCAGCGGCAAATCCACCGTCGTCAACCTGCTGCCCCGCTTTGTCGAACCCACCGCCGGCAACATCTGCATAGACGGTATCGACATCGCCGACATCAAACTCGACTGCCTGCGCGCCCAATTCGCCCTCGTCTCCCAAGACGTATTCCTGTTTGACGATACCCTGTTTGAAAACGTCCGATACAGCCGTCCCGACGCAGGCGAAGCCGAAGTCCTATCCGCCCTCCAAGCCGCCAACCTGCAAAGCCTGATCGACGCATCACCGCTCGGACTGCACCAGCCCATCGGATCGAACGGCAGCAACTTGTCCGGCGGACAGCGGCAACGCGTCGCCATCGCCCGCGCCATTTTGAAAGACGCGCCGATATTATTATTGGACGAAGCCACCAGCGCACTGGACAACGAATCCGAACGCCTCGTCCAACAGGCGCTCGAACGCCTGATGGAAAACCGCACCGGCATCATCGTCGCCCACCGCCTGACCACCATCGAAGGAGCCGACCGCATCATCGTGATGGACGACGGCAAAATCATCGAACAAGGCACACACGAACAACTGATGTCCCAAAACGGCTACTACACGATGTTACGCAATATCTCAAACAAAGATGCCGCCGTCCGGACGGCATAAACAAAATGCCGTCTGAAATGGTACAATCGCCCCGACCCCTTCAGACGGCATCATATCCGCCGACCCATCCGATTATCTTCAATCACCGTAAAACCATCATGACCCAAGACAAAATCCTCATCCTCGACTTCGGTTCGCAAGTTACCCAGCTCATCGCCCGCCGCGTGCGCGAAGCCCACGTTTACTGCGAACTGCATTCCTTCGATATGCCTTTGGACGAAATCAAAGCCTTCAACCCCAAAGGCATCATCCTTTCCGGCGGCCCCAATTCCGTTTACGAATCCGACTATCAGGCGGATACCGGTATTTTTGATTTGGGCATTCCGGTTTTGGGCATCTGTTATGGAATGCAGTTTATGGCGCACCACTTGGGCGGCGAAGTGCAGCCCGGCAACCAGCGCGAATTCGGTTATGCGCAAGTCAAAACCATAGACAGCGGACTGACGCGCGATATTTACGACGATGCGCCCAATACATTGGACGTATGGATGAGCCACGGCGACAAAGTGTCCAAACTGCCCGACGGTTTCGCCGTCATCGGCGACACTCCGTCCTGCCCGATTGCCATGATGGAAAACGCTGAGAAACAATTCTACGGCATCCAGTTCCACCCCGAAGTTACCCACACCAAACAAGGCCGCGCCCTGTTGAACCGCTTTGTCTTGGACATCTGCGGCGCGCAACCGGGCTGGACGATGCCGAACTACATCGAAGAAGCCGTTGCCAAAATCCGCGAACAGGTCGGCAGCGACGAAGTGATTTTGGGTTTGTCGGGCGGTGTGGACTCTTCCGTAGCTGCCGCGCTGATTCACCGCGCCATCGGCGACCAATTGACTTGTGTGTTCGTCGATCACGGCCTCTTGCGCCTGAACGAAGGCAAAATGGTGATGGATATGTTCGCACGCAACTTGGGTGTGAAAGTGATTCACGTCGATGCCGAAGGGCAGTTTATGGCGAAACTCGCCGGCGTTACCGACCCCGAGAAAAAACGCAAAATCATCGGTGCGGAATTTATCGAAGTATTTGATGCCGAAGAGAAAAAACTCACCAACGCCAAATGGTTGGCGCAAGGCACGATTTACCCCGACGTAATCGAATCCGCAGGCGCGAAAACCAAAAAAGCCCACGCCATCAAATCGCACCACAACGTCGGCGGCCTGCCTGAAAACATGAAGCTCAAGCTGCTTGAACCGTTGCGCGACCTGTTCAAAGACGAAGTGCGCGAACTCGGCGTTGCTTTGGGCCTGCCGCGCGAAATGGTGTACCGCCATCCGTTCCCGGGCCCCGGCTTGGGCGTGCGCATCTTGGGCGAAGTGAAAAAAGAATACGCCGACTTGCTGCGTCAGGCGGACGACATTTTCATCCAAGAATTACGCAACACCACCGATGAAAACGGCACGTCTTGGTACGACCTGACCAGCCAAGCCTTCGCCGTCTTCCTGCCCGTCAAATCCGTCGGTGTGATGGGCGACGGACGCACTTACGACTACGTCGTCGCGCTGCGCGCCGTCATCACCAGCGACTTTATGACCGCGCATTGGGCGGAACTGCCGTATTCCTTGTTGGGCAAAGTGTCCAACCGCATCATCAACGAAGTCAAAGGCATCAACCGCGTGGTTTACGATGTGAGCGGCAAACCGCCTGCCACGATTGAATGGGAATAAACGGCCGACTGTGCTGTTCAATACGGCGCAGTCCTTCGATTATCGGAAAAAAGGAAAAAATATGAGCACACAAGATTTAAGCAGCAAAGTCGCATTGGTAACAGGCGCATCGCGCGGTATCGGTGCAGCGATTGCCGATACGCTGGCGGCAGCCGGTGCGAAAGTTATCGGTACTGCCACCAGTGAGAATGGTGCGGCAGCGATTAGCGAGCGGTTGGCGCAATGGGGCGGCGAAGGCCGTGCATTGGATTCCGCCGAACCCGAAACCATCGAAAACCTGATTGCCGACATCGAAAAAGCGTTCGGCAAGCTGGATATTCTGGTCAACAACGCCGGCATCACCCGCGACAACCTCCTGATGCGCATGAAAGAAGAAGAGTGGGACGACATCATGCAGGTCAACCTAAAATCCGTCTTCCGCGCCTCCAAAGCCGTCTTGCGCGGTATGATGAAACAACGTTCCGGCCGCATCATCAACATCACCTCCGTCGTCGGCGTAATGGGCAATGCCGGGCAAACCAACTATGCCGCCGCAAAAGCGGGCTTGATCGGTTTTGCCAAATCTATGGCGCGCGAAGTCGGCAGCCGGGGCATTACCGTCAACTGCGTCGCCCCCGGCTTTATCGATACCGACATGACCCGCGCCCTGCCGGAAGAAACCCGCCAAACCTTCACCGCCCAAACCGCCTTGGGCAGATTCGGCGACGCGCAAGACATCGCCGATGCGGTTCTGTTCCTCGCTTCCGACCAAGCAAAATACATCACCGGCCAAACACTGCACGTCAACGGCGGCATGTTGATGCCCTGACGGACAGACTTTTTAACCATGCCGTCTGAAGCCCTTTCAGACGGCATTTGCATTCCCAAACAAAATGAACACTCACCACACCCCGCCCTGCCCCTGCGGCTCAGGCACAAGCTATACCGGCTGCTGCCAACCGCTTCATCTGCGCCATATCCTGCCGGCGACAGCCGAAACGCTCATGCGCTCCCGATACAGTGCTTACGTCCTGCACCTTATCGACTACATCATCGCCACCACCGTTCCGGCGCAACAAACATTCCTCGATGCCACCGAACTGATGCAGTGGAGCAGAGAAACCGAATGGCTGGGCTTGAATGTCATCGCACACCGCAACTTCGGCAAACAGCACGCCCAAGTCGAATTTGAAGCCTACTTCCAAGACGGCGGAAACCGAGCGGCGCATCACGAGCTGTCGGCATTCGTGAAAATAGCGGAGCAATGGTATTTCATCGATCCGACTGTTCCGCATCCTGCGATGAAACAACCCTGCATTTGCGGATCGGGCAAAAAATTCAAAGCCTGCTGCGGCAAATATCTGAAACCTGTCGCATAAAAATGCCGTCTGAACGTTCAGACGGCATTTTCAACGCGCAAAAAAAACCATTCATACCAAGGGTAAGTATGAATGGTCAATACATTGCGGGAAAACGTCTTACTTGCTGCACTGCCGAAAAGGGAGAAACGGCAGCGGTAATCAGCGGAAAGGATTGTACCCGTATAAATGTTAAGTAACGTTAATTTTAAAAATATAACCGATATTCCGCACACAATCCGCAACCGTCGGCGCAACCGTCCCCGCATTGCCCCTCACGGAAAACACAAACCCACGGGATGCCGGTCGGCGCGTGAAGGCGGCAAATCCCGTTTATTCAAACCATTAGCCTGAAAACCCGTTGACCTTACTGGTTTTCCCGTATCCACCCGACCCAGCGTTCAAACAGCTTCGGTTCGAGCGCGGCGACGACCGAGCGTTTGAACACGTGTTCACCACTCCAAAACCCGTCGCCTTCCAAAGTCGTCAGCCTGCCGCCCGCCTCCTCGAAAATCAACGCACCCGCAGCATAGTCCCACAGCTTCTGCCCGCCGTGAACATAAACATCATAACGCCCGCACGCCAGATAACACCAATCCAACGTACTGCTGCCCATACTCCGTATCGTTCCAAAAGGCGCGAGCGTACTCATGCGGCTGGAAAGTTTGCCCGAACGCAGATATTTAATTTCCACACCCGCAATCGCCTCATTGAGTTTTTTATCCACGAGACGCAAAGGCAGGCGCGTCCCGTTTAAAAACGCCCCCTGCCCGCGTTCGGCATAAAAACATTCGCCGCTGACCGGGTTGTAGATTACGCCCAACTCGGCACGCCCGTTGCGGACAAACGCCACCGACACCGCAAAATGCGGCAGCCCGTTGACAAAATTATTTGTCCCGTCAATCGGATCGACAATCCACAGCCCCTTTTCCCCCGAATATTGTTCCCACAAAGCCGACTGTTCCTGCCGCGACATTTCCTCGCCCAACATCGGGCAATCGATCAGAAGCGGCAACGCGGCGGCAAATGCCGTCTGCGCGGCAATGTCCGCCTCGCTCAACATCGAACCATCTTCCTTGCGGCAAGACGGCGTATTCAAAAAACGCGGCATAATTTCGGTTTGCGCGATATGGCGCACGACTTTCTGCAAACGGTGTAACACTTCCTACTGTCCTCATATTTTGAACTTGCGGCGCGCGAACGTATAATGTCCGTTTCCATCACGCCGCTGCGACGGATTATAACCGTCCAAACCGCCAAAAACTATGCCCCGATTCTACCTGCCCGAAAACCTTTCCGTCGGACAAACCGTCGCCCTGCCCGACAACATCGTCCGCCACCTCAACGTCCTGCGCGTCCGCCCCAACGAAAACATCACCCTCTTCGACGGCAAAGGCAAGGCACATACCGCACGGCTAACCGTTTTGGAAAAACGCCGCGCCGAAGCCGAAATCCTGCACGAAGACACGACCGACAACGAGTCCCCACTCAACATCACACTGATACAATCCATCTCCTCCGGCGATCGCATGAATTTCACCCTGCAAAAAAGCGTCGAACTCGGCGTAACTGCCATACAGCCCGTCATCGGCGAACGCTGCATCGTCCGCCTCGACGGAGAACGCGCCGCCAAACGCCTCGCACGCTGGCAGGAAATCGTCATCTCCGCGTGCGAACAGAGCGGCAGGAATACCGTTCCCCCCGTACTGCCCATCATCGGCTACCGTGAAGCACTCGACAAAATGCCGTCTGAAAGCACCAAGCTGATTATGAGCATCAACCGCGCCTGCAAACTCGGCGACATCCGCCACCCGTCCGGCACAATCGTCTTTATGGTCGGCCCTGAAGGCGGCTGGACAGAACAGGAAGAACAACAGGCATTTGAAGCCGGCTTTCAGGCGGTTACACTCGGCAAACGGATTTTACGCACAGAAACCGCCCCACTCGCCGCCATCGCCGCCATGCAGACGCTTTGGGGCGATTTCGCATAAACAGAAATGCCGTCTGAAACCCGTTCAGACGGCATTTTGCAGCCGATTAAGATATAGTAGGTTCAAATAAGATTTCCCGTGCCGTCATTCCCGCGAAAGCGGGAATCTAGAAACGAAAAACTACAGGGATTTATCCGAAACAACAAACCCTCTCCGCCGTCATTCCCGCAAAAGCGGGAATCTAGAAACGGAAAAACGCAGAAATTTATCTGGAAAAACAACAATCCCCCCGCCGTCATTCCCGCGCAGGCGGAAATCTAGAATTTTAATGCGGCAAGAATTTATCGGAAAAAACCGAAGTTTAAAGACCTAGATTCCCGCCTGCGCGGGAATGACGAATTTTAGGTTTCTGTTTTTTGGTTTTCTGTTTTTGCGGGAATGACGAATTTTAGGTTTCTGCTTTTGGTTTCTGTTTCCGTAGGAATAACGGAATTTTAAGTTTTAGGAATTTGTCGGAAAAACAGAAATCCCCCCACCGTCATTCCCGCAAAAGCGGGAATCTAGAAACGGAAAAACGCAGAAATTTATCTGGGAAAACAACAATCCCCCCGCCGTCATTCCCGCGCAGGCGGAAATCTAGAATTTTAATGCGGCAAGAATTTATCGGGAAAAAAGGTCAAAACCTATTCAAACGGGACGACGTGCCGCCCAAGTTGTTTTTCCAATTTTTTCTGACGTTTCCATTCTCTCGCCCTTTCGATTTCCCTGCCGATTTTTCCCAAAGCGCGTTTCAACAAAACCTTCGGGGAGCGGCGGTTGCGGTGCGATTCCTGCCTGCCGTTTTTCAGTTGGCTGGGCAGGGTTTCGCTTTGGATGCACAAGGCGGGGGTCAGTTGGCAAACCGTCATATCCCCTTTGTCGAGGAAACTGCTGAACAGCATCCAATCCACCGCCTTCAGGCGTTCAGACGGCAAAACGGCAAACCTGTCCAAGAAGAAACGCATTGCCTTTCGGGAAATGATATAGCCCGCCATACCAAAATGTTCGCTTTCCAACAGCGGGAAGGCGCGCCCGCAGTAGTCCGCCACGCCGGAGGGCGAGGTCAGGACGTGCATAAACATCGTTTCCAAGCGGACGATAAAGGCGGAATCGGGATCAAAGCGTTCTTTTAGCCAAGCGTCTTCGGCAAGGAACTGCTCCGCGCCTTCGCCGAGTAAAACGTCGTCTTCAAATACAGCGATATACGGTAAGCTTTCGTCCAGTGCCTGTTTCCACAATACGGCGTGGCTCATAAAGCAGGCTTTTTCCACACTGCTCAAATAGGGGTGAGCCGACAAGCCGGGGACGAGTTCCGCCATCGCCTGTTCCAGCCTTTCAGACGGCATCAGTGCGTCGAAAAACTGAAACGGGATGCCGCGACTGCCGAAGGTTTCGGCAATGTGCGCCCTGCGTTCTGCGGCGGAAGCTAAGCTGATAACGTGGTTTTGCATGATTTTCCCTGTTCGGTTTCAATAGCCCCGGTATTTCCAAGGGCGTAACATTTTTTTCAGGATTTTCCTATATTGCGGTGCGGCAAACAGCTTCCTCATCACGCGGTCTGTCAAAAAATCCAGTAAATCGGTCAAAGAATACTTTTCCAACGACAAGAAATATTCGTACAGGAACAGGCGGAGGTATCCGATATCCTGTCCGGACAAGGCTTTTTCGTGCAACGCATATGCCGTTGATTTCAAAAGCCCGTAATTCAGGCAGTCCGCCCCGACGGCTATGCCTGCCGCCTTCCAATACCCCGCCCTGATTTCTTCTTTGATTTTCCACGCCGTCCTGCGCTGTTGCAGGTTGTGTTTGGAAGAGGTCTGGTCTTGATGGAAGCGGTATTTGACCAAGGCTTCGGGATAATTCGCCAGCCTGCCCAGTTTGCCGGCTTCGTACCAAAACTTATAGTCTTCGGCGTGGATATAGGCGGGGTCGAACCGCAAACCGCCGTCAATGACGCTGCGCCGCATAATCATCGTGTTGTTGTGTATGGGGTTGCGGAAGGGAAAGGCAGACACGATTTCCTGATGGGTCAGGGGGTTTTTCCAAATTTCGCCGTTTCGGGCAATGGCGGCAAGCACGCTTTTATTGTTTTCTTCCGACAAAACTTCCAGCCACGCGCCCATTGCGATGATGCTGCGGTCTTTTTCCATCTCGCCCACGATTTTCTCAATCCAATCGGAGGCGGCAATATCGTCGGCATCGGTGCGCGCAATATATTCCCCCCCCGACTTTGCCAATTCGTCCAGCCCGATGTTTAAAGAGGCGATAAAGCCCAAATTGCGGGGATTGGAAATTATCCTGATCCTGCCGTCCTGTTCTTGGAAACGCCGGGCAATGGCAAGTGTGCCGTCCATCGAGCCGTCATCGACGATTAAAATATCCAAGTTGCGCCAAGTCTGCCCCACTACGGCGGACAGCGATTGGGCGAAATATTTTTCTGTGTTGTAGGCGCAAATCAATACGCTGACTAAAGGCTGCAATCCGTTTCTCCTTTCCGATACGTCCGATGCCGTCTGAAGGCTTCAGACGGCGTGCCCCGTCAATAAATCTTGCGTAAGAATCTGGCAGACAGCTTTCTGCGCCATCTTTGAAACATACGCTTCGCGGGCGGGACGGCAAGTTTGCCGCGCCATTCTTCGGGAACGGTTGTCAGGCTGCCCGCCAACTCTGTGAAACGTTCCGCACCCCAAGCGGTACAGTCCCTGTGCCACGGCTTTGCCGGGCCGCAATAATGGCTGACGGCGACGGGCATCGCCGTATTGTTCCGGTCGCGGTAAAGCGGGTCGGTATGGTGGGACGCAAACCTGTTCGCCATAAAGGCATAATTGGTCGGCATAAAGTTGAAACGGCTGTTCGCATAACACACCCCGCCTTTAAACAGCCCGTTCAAAATATCCTGATCCTGATATTGCATCACGTCCTTGTATTGTTCCACCCATTCGCAGGACATTTTGAAAATATCGTGCTGCCGCCACTTTTTCAGGTTGATCAGCAATACGCCGGCATTGAAATAATATTCGCCGTCCGCCATACCGATTTTTTGTTTGTAGCCTTCCTGCCTTTCGACAAACAAATCGATGCACGCGCCGACCCAGTTATCGCCCAAATCGGTATCCCATAAGGGCTTCAGGCTGTCCCTGACCAATACGTCCGTATCCAGATACAGGACTTTATCGCAATCGGCAATGTATTCGCCCAATTTCAAGCGGGCATAAGTCGTGATGGAAATGTGCCTGATGTTTAAGGGGAAGCCGGCGAAATCTTCGGGGTTTACGTCTATAAAGCGGATATTACCCCCCCCCCCCCCCAAATTGGCGGCAACCC